>CAZRXO010000001.1:0-53553 GCA_964604105.1 Candidatus Woesearchaeota archaeon
GAATAGTGTCTCAGATTCCCTCTCAGGGCCTCTCCGCTAAGAGCCCTTACGGATCTTCGGCTTGGTGGGCTATTACCCCGCCAACAACCTAATCCGCCGCAGTCCCATCCTTGAGCACGAGTTTGAAAGACAAATCTTTCCAGGGTATGTCTTCTATCAAGTATTAGAGTCAGTTTCCCGACATTATCCTTGACTCAAGGGTAGGTTAACTACGTGTTACTGAGCAGTTCGCCTTCACTCTATTTCTAAAGCAAAAAACTTGCATGTCTAAGTACAAACCAGAGAGCCGCAGCCGCTAGCAGGATCAACTAGATTTAAACTTCATCAATTATTTTGTAAATTGCTCGCTATCGCTCGATTAATACTCGCTCCACATTCTGCTTCGCTTGAATGTTCTGCTAAAAAAATAAATTATCACATTAACTTATTTTATCGACGGAAAATCCTGACGAAGTCGGATTTGAAGTTCATATAATTGTGAACGAAGTGAACGAATTTAATTAAATAATCTCCGCGCAATTTCAAATGTAAGTACATGAAATCACTTCACTCTACTCCTTACCATAGGCTCGACATAAATATTAGAACTACAACTATCATGACTGCTACTACAACCTCATACCTTAGATGATAATAATATTGTTAAGGCACTCATCTTAGTTATTTATTGTGGTGAATTTGGGTATATAAATGTTTTGGGTGGAGAATTTTGTCGTCGGAGAATTTGAATTAATATTATGGTTTGTCGACGGGATTTTATTATGAAAAATGAAAAAGAAAGTTTTATATAATTTAAGAAGTTGAAATAAATATGGAACAACAAATAAATCCTCAAGAAATGATGTCTATGATAGTAAAACTTCAAGCACAAGTTAATAAATTGCAAGAAGAATTTGAAGATAATCAACTTACAACAGAGGACATTGAAGCTTTAGAACAAGCTGAAAAAGAATATCAAAATGGTGAAACAATTTCTCACGAGGAATTAAAAAAAGAACTTGAATTATAATGTTT
Source organism: Candidatus Woesearchaeota archaeon (assembly GCA_964604105.1). Classification (GTDB taxonomy): domain Archaea; phylum Nanobdellota; class Nanobdellia; order Pacearchaeales; family GW2011-AR1; genus CAYZVU01. Next base: position 1,015 of record CAZRXO010000001.1, read on the forward strand.
GATTTAGAATATTCAAATATTTCTAAAAAATTTCTTAAGAAATCAGATAAAACTTTAGCAAAAAGAATTATGGATAAAATTGAGAAATTGCAAGAAAATTCTGTTCCTTCTGATGCTAAATTCATGGGGCGCGTCGATAACAACAAAGTTTTTAGAATTCGTGTTGGAGGTTATAGAATAATTTACAGAATTAAAGATTCTGAAAAAGTAATTCTTGTTTCGCGAATTGGAAAAAGAAATGAAGTTTATGATTGAGTATTAATTTATAAGGGGTAACAAAAACGAAAGGTTTATATAGATTGATTTTGTGGATTTTTTATGGAAAATGATAATGAATCAGTAAGCATGGTTGGAGTTTTGAAGGAATTATATCACGACATCCCAAAGTTTTTTAGAACAATGGTATTTTCTACAGCTCTGATAGTTGGAGGAATGGCAATTGACAGATATTTAATTCCATCTAGATCTTTTTTGCCCCCAAGCCAGAATACTAATCTAACTTCAATTGTTTGCCCTTCCAATTCAGAAGATCCTGCTGTGGCAATTTTTAAAGTAAGAAAACTATTAGATAAAAGTGATGGATTAACAGAGGGTAGCTACCCAATTTACTTTAGAAAACATGTCGAACTTAAACAAGACCCAAATAAAATTTATCCAGATGGAACAGAAATTCCTTATACTAAATTAGTTCATGAAACTAGATGGTTTTCCCATAGATAAATGTTAATTGATTCAAAAAATAAAATGAATACAAAAAAATTAGAATCTATTTTAAGTAATTCAAAATCATTTTTAAATTTACTTTTAGTTCCAACCTCTTTTGTAAAGAAGGCTGGAGAGATATATAAAAAAACAAATTACAATTACGATTCCAAGTCTTTAATGTATATTGCTTTTATAGGAGAAACGGCTCGAGCCGTTTTTTATGCAGAACTTGCATGTAAATTTATTAATAACTAATCCTCCAAGCGAACAATTTATTATTTCATAAATTGTGTACCACATTTTCGAGTGTGAGCGAGCATTTTAAATATTCCCCTCTCTTCTGAATTTAATGAATTTGGATGAGTATGAACGCAAGAGAGATTTTCAAAAATCTGGTGAACCATCAAAAAGAATAATTGACCATATGAAGAAACATATTTTTGTTGTGCACGAGCATCATGCATCGCATTTACATTGGGACTTGCGGTTGCAGATTCGTAATGTTTTGAGGTCGTGGGCGGTTCCGAAACAGCCTCCTAGAAGTAAGAATTTGAAAAGACTTGCTATCGAAGTTGAGGATCATCCAATGAGCTATGCAGATTTTGAGGGAGAAATTCCTGAGGGAAATTATGGTGCTGGACAAGTTAAAATTTGGGATAAAGGCGAGTTGAGAATTATTGAAATGGATGATAAAAAAATTGAGTTTGAACTTCGTGGAAGAAAATTATTAGGAAGATATGTTTTGATTCGAGCAAAGCTTGGTGGCGATAATAAAAATTGGTTGTTGATGAAAGTTTGAGGTGATTGATGGAAAATACATTTGAGATAATAGATAAAACTGGAAGAAAGATAAGATTGACACAAAAGCAGTGGACACATATGACTAAAAAGCATCCTTATATTGAAAAGTATTTAGAAGAGATTAAACAAACTCTCAAAAACCCAGATAAAATTCTTAAGAACGAAGATAAAGGATATTACTATAAATATTATAAATATCTTAAAAAACCGAATAGGTTTATTTTAGTTATAGTTAAATATTTAAATAATGAAGGATTCATTATAACAACTTATTTAGAATCAAAAATAAAATGACAAATCAAACATATGACATTTACTACGACAATGAAGGGGATTTTTTAGAACTTAGTTTTGGAGAACCTGCTCAAGAAGGGACTACTGAAGAAATTGAAAAAGGGATTTTTATAACAAAAGATGTTTCAAGTAATGAAATTAGAAATATTGGAATTCTTGATTTTAAAAAAAGAGTTGAAGTTTTGAAGAGAATTTTGCAGAAAGTTAATTTAGATTTTCCGTTGAAAATAAGTATTGCTGATTAAGAATATAAAACTGAATCTGCTGTTTAAAGTTAATTTTTCTGCTTTGAAAGTTTAGCTCGCTGTCGCGAGAATAATCTCATCTTCGAAATCGGCTCTGTCAGATTTCTCCGATAATAAATCTGTTAAAACGAAAAGCCTAACGAAGTCGGTTTTGAGTCATTATATCTACGAACATGTGGGTTGAAATTTTAGAAATGTATATTTAAACACCAAACTCAGCACCCTTTTCTTTTTCACTAAACCTTTTGATTTTCTGGGGATTTGGTTTTTCGTCCTCTTCGCTGGTCCAAATTTCTAAATCTGGAATTTTTGAAGTATCCATCTTTCTTGCTTTCATGTATTCTCGAGTAAGTAAGTAGAAAATTACTCCTAAACTTTTTGGAGATTTGTTGTTTCCAATTATGATTTGGTCTGCACCTTTTGCAAAATTATTTGTGTCGCAAACCATTAAGATTTTCTTTTTTACATTTAGTGTATCTATTAAAGCATTTTTATCTAGCCATGAATCTATTACAATTGTTAATTCGTTCTCGAAGAAATCCTCGAGGTTCGTGTTTGTTAAAATTCCTGCTGGATATTTTTTTGTGAATGCCCTTATTCCTGTTAATGCTGCGAACATTTTTGCTGCTTTCCAACCTGCTTGTCTTTTGCAAGCGAGAATCACGTCTTTCGGCTCAAACTTTGCTAAAAATTCTCCAGCCTCTTTTAATTTCTCGTCGATAATATCTGTATTAAAAATTGCTAATCCATCTGCTCTTCTTCTGTAAATATATTTTTTCATTTCAGGTGTTACAACTCTTGTTCCAAGATAGATTCCTGATTTAACATATTCTTCTAAAGGAATTAACATTTCTGTTTTCTTTTTTCCCTTAACTTGTTCTTTTAATGCCTCTGTTTCTGTGGTGTCAACTTTCTTTGAAAGTTCTTTTACTTTTTCAAGAAGTGCTTTCTTTTTTGCCTCAATGATTTTCTTTTCTTCTTTTGGGTCAACTGATTCTAATTCTGCTTTTTTTGCTAATTCTTTGTCTTGTTTTTTAGGTTTCTTTTTTAATATTTTTTCTTCTACTTTTTCAATTTCTTCTTCAATAACTTCTTCAGTTTTCTTTACTGCTTCTTTGATTTCATCAATTACTTTTGGCATAGAAAATTAGAGGGATTTTGGTTTTTAAAGTTTTGCTCGCTTTGCGAGATATTAATTACTCACAATCTGGCTTTGCCAAGATTGTTCGCTTAGGGAAATTTAGTTATATTGGAAAATACTTCACTAAATTGTCCAACTTATCACAATGTTGTGAGATTTATTTTAGGATTAATAGTTTTCTTAACAGAACACTCTGACGAAGTCGAATGTGAGAATATTATCTTTTAGAAACAAATTTCTCAATCTCAATCAATCTCTTAATTTTACTTTCTCTTTCTTTTCCTGTAATTCCTATTTTAAAGAAGTCGGCCTGAAAACCAAATGCTAAATCAGCGAGGATGTTTTCGTCTGTTTCCCCGCTTCTGTGCGAGAAAACTAATTTAATATTGTGTTTATTTGCAAGGTCGCAAACTCTTTTTACTTCTATGAGTGAACCACATTGATTTGGTTTTACAATTATTGCATTGATTGATTTTTCTTCAATTGCTCTTTTTAATCTTTTTGAATTTGTAACTGTTAAATCATCTCCGACAATTAATGATTCAGGGTGTTTTTTTAGGAGTTTTGCAAAACTATCAAAATCATTTTCTTCAAAGGGATCTTCAATGTAAATTAAATCTAAATTTTTTATTAGATTTGAAAGGTAGAATAATTGTTCATTAATTGTTCTCCTTAACATTGGATTTTTGTAATGATAATTTTTTCTTTTGTAAAACCCCGAGGCTGCAATATCTGTTCCTAAAGGAAGGCTTAATTTTTTTAATAAATCTAAAACTTGTTTTTCATTTAATGAGGTTGTCCAAGCACTTTCGTCGTTCTTTTTTGAATTAAAATTTTTATCTTCTTTTTTTAAGAAAACCTCTGCTTGTTTTTGGGCTTTTTTATTTTGTTCCCATGATTTTTTTGGGGAATTTATTTTAGGAATTAAAAGAAATTCTTGAAAGTCTGGTTTTTTATTGTTTAAATCTTTTGAGTGTTTTGCTCCTCCAATGCAGTTCTGAACTAATCTTGGGAATTTAGGCCTCTTTGCTTTAGCAGAAAGATCATGCGAGATTACTATCTCCCAAATTTGTTTTTTGTGTTCTTTTGCTAAGGATTTTAATGTTGCATATTGTAAAGCAAGAACTGTGTTTCCACCTACATGGCCTGCTAATGTATCTTCGATTATTTTCAGGTCTGCGAATTGGTCGATGATTTCTTCTTCAAAATAATCTGAGAATTTTTTTAAAGTTCTGATATCTTCTTCTAAAGATTTTTTATATAATTTAACTTCGAACGTTCCTGTTGATTTTCCTTGAGGAGACGATGCTTTAAAATTTCCAAAATCTGTTTTTATTGAGACTTCTATTGTTTTTTCTCCTCGAGAATCTTTGATAGCTTTTGCTGATACCCCTTTAATTACAACCATAATGAGAGAAAGTTGGTTTGGTTTATATAGATTATTGTTTGGGGATATTATGTTACTTCACATTAGACTTCGTCAGAATGTTTCGCTGAAGAAAACTATTATCTAGAAATTAAATTTCAAATATATTATTTGAATATCTAAAGATTATTAATTAGAACTAATTTTGAATATCTCTATATTCCTTTAAAACTCTTGTAAGATTGGCAACAGGTTTTATTTTTTCTTTTTCTTCAAGAGTAATTTTTGTTCCTGCTCTGTTTGGATCATTAAATGCTGTATTAAGAAAACTAATTCCTCCTTCAACATTACTTTCAAGTGCTAAGTTAACTGCATCATACAACCCCTTTAATTTTTCAGTAGGAATTGTACACAACCAATTTTCTCCCAATTCTCTCGAAGCTAATAAAAAAGGTAACTCAAGACCATTAAAAAGTCTGTGGCTATATCTTCCGTCATGTTGTGCAGCTTCAAATCCTGCTTTGTGAACTCTATCATAAATATCTGCAAATCCAAACACAATTGTATCTGTTAATTGTCTTCTATCCATAAACTCTGAGAATTAAATTATCTTTTAAACTTTTCTATTCTTCATTACCACCGAAATCTTCGTCTTCATCGTCATCGTCATCTTTTGCAAGAGCCATGATATCGCCTTCCTTGGCGATTTCTTCTTCTTCTTCAATTTCTAAGGCTTCTTTTGTTTCATCACTAATTTTTATTTCCTTTGCTCTTTTTAATTTTTCTTTCTTTTTTATAGGGAAAGGTTTCTTAATCGAAATCGGTAAAACATCTGATTTTAATTCTGTCTCTGCAATTTTCAAAGCATCGAATTTTATTTTTTCTAAATCTTCCTGAGAAATTTTTATTAATAACGGGGCATTCATTGCGATTTGCAATGCTCGTGCTCCAAGAACCCTCGCTGTTTCATATTTTGTAAGTTCTGTGTGTTTCATTTTTATTTATATCTCTCTGGGTTTATTCAATCAAATTCCTGCGACAGCGACTAATCCGCCGGCACATGCAACCATAAATGAATAACTTGCATATTTTGGTTCATTAAATTCTGATATTAAACATGCTGATGAACCAAATACTCCATAAGTAGCTACTCCCTCCAAAAATAAAGCTTCAGATAACTTTTCTATTTTAGAGATTTTTCCTTTTTTCATTTTATTTAATATATTTTTCAATCTTTTTAAATAATTCTTTCCACGCGGGTTCAACTAAATCTAAAACTTGATTCATTTCCTCTATTGTTAATGCGTGTTCTTCTCCTTTTTGCATTGAAGAAATTGAACCATGTGACGAGCCAATTGTTATTCTTGTGTCTGTTACATCTTCTTCTTCACGAGTGGGGTCAACAATTACTTTGTCTCCGATTTTGTGGAAGGTGATTGAAATTGGAAGAATATCTGTTAGTGGGAGTTTTTTATCTGTGAATTCTCCGTAAAGAACTTTTCCTGTTTTCTCGTCGTATTTTGGGAATCGCGCGGTTTTCATCGCTATAATTGCGGCCAAACCTGCAGCATCCAATAAATTTCCGTCGTCGTTTATTGTATAGATGTCAACGAAAACAGTCCACACTTTTTCTCCTTCTTTTATTACTAATTTTTTGAAATCTAAGAACTTGCTTTCTCTTAATGCCCTATCAATTACTCTGCTTAATTCAATTGCTGGGAATCTTGGCGGGCCTGCTTCAAATCTTTCAGAGCTTAGTGGAAGCAATTCTCCAGTAACCATGAAGTTTCCTTGATCAAGAGAATCAGGATAAGGTTCTCCGACGCCCATTTTCACCCCTGCAACTACTTCTGTTTTTCCGATTCTTACCCTCGCCGAACCTTCTGCATTTTTTGAAATTCCTGTTTCAATTTCAATGTTTCTGAATTCAGTTAATTTTCTTGAATCGAATCTTTTTTCTTCTTGCAAATATTTTCTAATTCTCTCCGCTGTTAATTTTGATGTTTCCATTTTAATCAAAAGCCTCCTTCAATGCTTTTTTCTGAACTTCATAAATTTGTTGTGTTGCTTTTCTTGCCATTTCAATAACTTCTTTTAATTGTTTTGAAGAGATTTTACCGTCAAGTTGCATGTGTGTTATTTTTCCTGAGGCAGTCATTGTTATTGGAATGTCTGTTGAACCTTCGCCGTCTGGATAATGTTCTTCTTCTTTGTCTATGTCTAAAACTAAAGTTGTGTCGAGTTTTCCGCAAGCAACACTTGAAACTATTTCTCTCATTGGGATTCCTGCGTGCGCTAAAGCCATTGCTGCTGCATTGATTCCTGCGCATCGTGTTCCTGCATCTGCTTGAATAATATGTATGTGCACGTCGACAACTTGGTTTGGAAATTTGTGTAAATCAATAACAGGTAATAAAGCCCATTCAATTATTTTGTCGAGTTCCATTGCTCGTCTGTTTTTTCCGGGTCGTGCTCGTTCTTCAACTGAAAAACTTCCGAGAGTATAATTGCATCTTAATGTTCCTCTTTCTGCATCTCGTTGATTTCGTGGGTGCATTTCTTTTGGTCCGTAAACTGCAGCGAGGGCAATTGTCCCGCCTTGTTGCCACATTGCTGACCCTTGAGCATTTGGAATTATTCCAACCTTCGCTGAGAATGGTCGCATCTCGTCGGGTTTTCTATTGTTTTGTCTTTTTAGTGTTGCCATTTTATCTCGTGCCCTTTAGGGTATTTTTATTTTCCGCAAACCATTTAGTTACTTCGTCTGTTAAACCATTAAGGTATGATTTTTCTACAATGAAATCTATTGCTCTTCGCGCCAAAAGTTCGTTGTCGATTTTGTCGCCTTTGATTAATACAAATCCGTTTTGTCCGACGGTGATATTGCAATCTGTGTTGTCTTTTATTAAATTTATCATGCTTCCTTCTTTTCCAATTACTCTTGGAACTTTGTTTGGATTTATTTGTATAATCATTCCTTCGTCGACTCTTCCGAATCCTCGCATCTTGATACTTAAGTCAATTCCTCGTCCATTGATTGCCCAGATTTTTGCGACCATTGTTTCGCCTACATCCATTACTTCATTCATTGCATTTTTGTTTACATATCGCGGGACTTCTGAAACAGGCAAGAATCCGTTGTCTGCTGCGCCGATGTCAATTACCCAGCCGTTTCCGGTTAACATTGAAACTGTGCCGATTACAACATTTCCTCGTCGTGGAATATATGTTCCTGAAAGTGGAATTACTTTTACTAAATTATTTTGTTCTTCTAATAAACCATATCTTAAAGCAACAATGTTCTTTCCTTGTTTTTCTGTTCCTTCGCCTGGCAAAAAGTCTTCGCCTGTTTGAATTATTTCTCCAGGAATTACTATTTGTCTTTTATTTTCTTGTTCTTGTTTTTGGTTTGTCATTTTATTCTTCTTTTACTTCTTCTGTCACGGCTGAGCCGTGTGTGATTGAATTTAATTTGTCATAAACGTCCATGATGATTCCTGCGGGAACAGCCACGATGACTTCTAAGTCTCCGTTGTCGAGCCATTTTTCTGACTCTTTGTATTGTTGGACCATTCCGTAAACTTGCCCTGTTTGAATTGCAGGGACGATGATTCTTACTTTTTTTGTTTGAATCTTTATTGGGATGATTTTTGTTAATTTGTCTAGAATATCGCTAATCTGATTTTCGACTGCTGTATTCTTTACATTCACATTTGCTTGTTCAAGAGCACTTTTAAGTCTTTCGGCAGTGATTGGTCGTCCTGATTGCGGGTCAATTGCATTTGTTGCTAAGAAATTTATAACTTGTTTGTATCTTTTTTCTTGTTCTTCGCTTCGGTGTTCTTGTGTTGTTTCGACTTCGCCTTGCTTTACAATTTTCTTTGTTATTTCGTCGATATCTGTTGTCGCAAAAGCTTCTTGCAAATCTGAGTGCGATGCAACATGTCCTTTTTTAGAATCTGTGAAAATTTTATTCGCTTCATTAACTAAATAATCTGACTCGCCTTTTCTAAATTTCAAAGCATCATCTAAGTCAACTAAAACTTCGAAGTGCTTTGCTCCTTTTCTCACTCGTGCTGTTGTTTGTGGCATTTTAATTTAATACTTTCACTCCCACCATTCCAGGTTCAAAAGAATATCCTTCTTTAATTGCTTCAAATTTATCTTCAACAAAAATTGATTCATAGATTACTTTTGAAATTCCGATGGATTTAGCAACTTCTTCTGTTAATTGCCGAGTTCTACTCCTCAATTCTTTTTCTCTAGAATAATTTCCATCTTTAAAATTTACTAAAGGACTATTCAGAGTTAGAGAGTCATCTTGAGCAGATGCAAAAAAACCGATAGTTTTATTTTCCAATTCTATGGTAAAATAATTTAGACCATGATGTTTGGCCTTTCCTTTGAATACTTCAGAAAATTTGTCAGTTAATTCTTTTGTTGTTGGCATTTTAATTATTATTTTTATCTCTTAAGTAATTTTTAATTCTTTCTATAAATTCAAGAACATATTTCTGGTCTTCTTTCAAAAAGTCAAAAATATCTTCCTCATTTATTTTTTCATAATGATGTGAAAAACGATTTCTTACCATAACCAAATCCTTCATTTTATTTGATAAATCTTTATCAAGAATTTTCTCATTTTCTAAAAATTCAAATATGTCCTTTATTTTCATAGGATACCCTAGTTTGTCGCTCTTTACTATCTCATCGCCAAGATCAATTGACCTGTTTATTATTTGGAATATTGCCATTGAAGATGCTAAAAATTTCTCGTCGTCCTTTAAATTCTCTGGATCAATTTTTAATTTATTGAGTTTTTCCAAATAAATTTCAATATCTTCTATTATAAAATTCAATCTTTTTTCATCATGCATAGTGAAACATTTCATTAACTCTCCTTTCAATTAATGGAAGTATCTCTCTGTAATTATGTAAAGTTTGCCACGCTATTTTTTGAATTTCATCTTCATTTTTAACAAACAAAAGTTTCCCCTCGCTAAAAATTTTAATTTGAATGATTATAGGCAATCCACTAAAAAAAGATATGTCTGTTTTTTCATTTCCTAAAAAGAATATTTTTGTTTTTTCCTCTTTACTTAAATCCCCAATTATGCATAAATCCACGTCGCTGTTTGGAGACTCTTCACCTCTTGCATAACTTCCAAAGAGATAAACTGCTTGAACATTTTTATTTTTGGAAATTTTGTTTACTATTTCTTTTAGTTCTGTTGTGAGCATTTTAATCTCTTCCTCCTATTTGATAATACCCAAAACAAGTTTCATCTAAAGGATTTCTATTTAAATCACAAGAACCTTGAGGATAATTTAACTGATTAAGGAGTTTTGATTTGTATTTTTCAAATTCTGCTTCTGCAACTCTTCCTTGTCTTTGAAAATATCCTCTATGAGTATAATTATCTATCTTATTGAAAACATGGCCTAAAGGTAATGTAAATACAAATACTAAAAAAGCTAATCCCGCTAATGTTCCTTTCATTAACTTTTCTCTTTGATCCTCTATTGTTGGCATTTTACAATTCCTTAATTTCCTCTCCTTCTAATCTTTTTAACTTTGAAGTTTCTTTGTCAATGTAAGCCAGTTCAAAGTTTTTGATGTTGAAGTTTTTGTCTTTAATTTCTTTGAATATTTCTAATGCTAATTTTACACCGTGCTTTATTGTTAAATCTTTTTTGTATTTTTCTCGCAATAGTTCTTTGATTTTCTCGTCGTTTTCTCCGATTGCGTTTGTGTGGTATGAGAAATAATTTCCTGTGATATCGCTTGTGTAAAGTTCTGGTTTTTTGTTGTTTAATCCTGCGAGCATCATTGATACACCGAATGGTCTGGCTCCGCCATATTGTGTGAATTGCTGTTTTATGTTTGAGATATCTTTGATTATTAATTCTGGTTCAACAGGTGAGTCAAAGGTCATTCTTTGTTGTTGTGCTATTAGCTGTGCTTTTTCTACGAGGACTCGAGCATCTGAAGTTATTCCTGCCACACTTGCGATAATATGTGCATCGATTTCGTGGACTCGTGATGCTGATTCTGCGACAATTAATTTGTCTGTTACTCTTTTGTCTGCGATTATGAAAACTCCGTCTGTGCAAACCATTCCAATGCTTGACACCCCGAGCCGCACTGTTTTTTCTGCATATTCAACTTGGAGCAAATGACCGTCAGGACTAAACATTGTCGCTGTTCTGTCATAACCCATTGCTTGATGTTGCATATCTGTTGGCATGTCCATTTTTTGTTTTATTAAGAATATAATAACTTATTTAATTCTTTCTCCTTGTAATATTTTGAGATATAGTGGGTTTATAAAATTTTCGAACAAAAATTTTATTAAAATTGCTCGCTTTGCGAGAAGAAATATTATATAATTAATGAATGAACTGACTTCGTCGAGTGTCGGGGTGATCAGATGGAGGGTTAATCTATTTTCCCAATCCTTTCAAAGTTCCGCTGACTTTCGCAACTTGCATTTTTTCTGCGAAGACAGCGAGGGATGCGCGGACAGAATCCACCATTTCTCTGTTAATGCAGATTATTACAGAATTCGCGTCGGATTTTACAAAACTCAAACCGCACTTTGACATTCCGTTTACTCCGATGAATTCAAGAATTGCTTTTTCAATGTGTTGCTTTGGATTTTTTCCTTTTACAAGTAGATATCTTTTGTTTTCCTTTGCTGAGGGTTTTAGGGGTTTCATGGAATAATAAAGAATTTAGATATTAAATAATTATCCATTAAGATTAACAATATTGTCGATTTGGATTAATGAATCTTTCTTCATCAGGGACGACTCCTTTAACATCGAATACTAAATCTTTTTGTCTTTGTTTTCTAATGTCATCAAAAGTTTCTTTAATCTCATACATGATAAATTCTCTTGTTAAAGTAGGACAAAATATTTTTATAAAATCCCTACTTATTCCTACTAAATCAATTAAATCCTGCTTCGAATATTTTCTTTCCATCTTTTTATTTTCTAATAATTTCTTATAATCGGGAGAACCAGGAAGAATTATTTGCGGGCTTACTAATATCCATGTTACATTTTCATATTGTGCTAATTTTTTTACTAAATTTGTCGTTTCTCGAATAGAAAATTCTGTTTCACCTCTGCCACCCAAGATAAAACTTGCATGAAGTTGGATTCCTTCTCTCGCCATTAATTCTACTTTAGATATTGTATCATCATAATTTGTTCTTGATTTTCTATAATTTTCTCTCATTATTGGATCTGCGGATTCTATTCCTGCCTGAAAAATTAAACTTAAGCCATATCTTTGTTTAAGTTTCCTAATATTTTCTTGGTTTATACTTTCTGTTCCTATGAATAATCTAAACCAACAATCATCTAATCCAATTGGAGAAATATTTTTTATATTGACTGTATCTTGAACATTAAAAAAACCAGTTATATTATATTTATCATTAAGATTTCTTACAATTCTTGCTTCTCTATCTTGGGGCATATTCCTTAATCCTAATTCATTTCTCCCACAAAAACTACAAGTATTCATTTGTGCAACTAATTTATTATATTCTTCGAAAGAATAATTTTCTTCTAACTTCATTGTGCTTCGTTTTGTACAACCTTTTCCAGCATAGTAAGTTATTGCTTTTCCAAATCCTTTTTCTTGTGTTATTTCAAGAAATCTTCCCATTTCAAAAAAAGAATAATCAATATCAGGAATTTCTTCTAAGTTAGGAATATAAATTTGTGGTGGCTCTTGAATTTTTCTTTTAGAATCTCTATAAGATAAGTTGGGAATATTACAATTATCTAAATCTCCATCTTTTTTTATTTTTTCTAATGCTGATGACATTGGAATTTCCCCATCATATAAAATAACTCCATCGATAAAATCTCTATTCCTTAGCATATTTTCCCATAAATTTGTAGAATTAACCCCTCCGAAAAAAACTTTTGAATCTAAGTCTTTTGTTTTTTGAGCAATTTCATAAGCATTATGCTGACTTGCAATTGTACTGCTAATCCCAGTAACATCTGGATTGAATTTTTCAATTCTTTCTAATTGTTCTTTATGACTTATTAATGAACCATCTAAAATCTCAACTTCTAAATCTTTATTTTTTTCTTTACAATATGTTGCTATAGAACCCAAACCTAACGGAATAGAATAGGTGTTTGTGTTTGTAATACTGCATTCAATTTCTGGATAAATCAACGCCAATTTCATAATTTTGAAATCAATTCCTTATTCAAAAACCTTTGTTGCCAAAAATTAACAACAACTTTTATAAACTCCAGAACAATTCTCTTTTTATGGAAATAACTCAATTAAAAAATGTTGGATTAAATGAAAAGGAAAGTAAAATTTATACTACACTATTAGAATTAAAAGAATCTAGTGTAGCTAAGATTTCCAAAAAAGCAGGAATTAATAGAAGCTTATCTTATTTTATTTTATCTGATTTAGAAAAAAAAGGATTTGTAAGTTATATAATAAAGAATAACATAAAATTTTACAAACCAATAGAACCTCAGAAAATTCTGAATTTATTAGAAGAAAAGAAAAAATCATTTCAATCAATCTTGCCTCAATTAATTGAACTTAGTAAAAAATCTGGGGTAAAGCCCCAAATAGAAATCCTCGAGGGTAAAGAAGGAATTAAAACAATCTTAAATGAAGTTCTTAGATTAAAGAAAGAATGGTTTGCATATAATGTCCCTGGAAAAGGCCCTGAAACTTTAGGATATTTAATAGATAATTTCGAAAATCAAAGACAAAAGAAAAAAATTCTTTTGAAAGTTATGTGTATAAATACCCCCCAAGGAAAAAAGAGAGGTGCAGACTTTTCTAAAATGAAATTTACTCAAGTAAAATACATGAAAGATGCTTATGAATCCCCTGCTTCAAATTGGATTTATGGGGATAGATTTGTGATAATTTTTTGGTATGAAGATTCTCCTTTTGCAATAAGAATTATTGACAGAAAACTTGCAGATAGTTATAAAAAATATTTCAATGCTCTATGGAAGGTGTCTAAAAAATGATTCCAAGATTTTTTAAACTCTATTTAATTAACTTTATAAAAAAGAGGAATAGATAATATTATGAAAATTTGCACTGTTGGAGGATTTGAAGAAGTCGGTAAGAATATGACTGCTGTGAAAGTTGGGGATGATGTGATTATTTTTGATGCTGGTCTGCATTTGCCGCCGTTGATTGAAATGCAGGAGCAAGAGACACAGCAACAAGCATACACTGAAAAGAAATTGCGAGGGATTGGGGCGATTCCTGATGATCGTGTTCTTGATGGGCTTGGTTGGAGAGATAAAGTTAAAGCAATTGTTATTGGTCATGCGCACTTGGATCATGTCGGGGCTGTGCCGTATTTAGCGCACAGATATCCTAATGCAAAAATTATTGCGAGCCCGTTTACCATGGAAATTTTAAAAGGGATTTTGCTTGACGAGAAAATTAATATTAAAAATGAGCTGATGACAATTAAACCCAACGGAACTTATATGATTAATAAAAAAGAAAATTTAAAGTTGGAGCTTGTTCACACGACTCACTCGACATTGCAATGTGTTCTTCCTGTTTTGCATACTAAAGAAGGGATTGTTGTTTATGCTCTTGATTTTAAATTTGATAATTATCCTGTTATTGGGGACCCGCCAAATTATAGAAGACTTCGAGAACTTGGTCGAAAAGGTGTGAAAACTTTGATTATTGATTCTCTTTATTCTGGGACAGATCGTAGAACAGCGAGCGAGCGAATTGCAAGAAATTTACTAGAAGATGCTTTGTCCTATGTTCGAGGAAGAGATAGTGCATTATTTATCACGACTTTTTCTTCACACATTGCAAGATTAAAATCAATTGTAGAATTTGGAAAAAAGACAAGAAGACAAATTATTTTTTTAGGCAGGAGTTTGAATAAATATACTACTGCGGCAATTAATGTTGGGCAATGTCCTTTTCAAAAGCAAGTTCAATTAATTAAGTATAGAAGACAAATTGATTCTACATTAAGTAAAGTAAATAAGGAGAGAGGAAAATATTTGATTGTTTGCACAGGGCATCAGGCAGAGAAGGGAGCTATTTTGGATAGGATTGTCAAGGGCGAAACCCCTTTTCATTTTAAGAATGGCGACCATGTTATTTTTTCCTCGTCTATAATTCCAGTTAATGTTAATATTATGGCAAGAGATAGAATGGATAAAAAATTAAGAAAACTTGGAGCGAGAATTCAAACAGATATTCATGTTTCTGGTCATGCTGGTCGAGAGGACTTGAGAGATTTAGTTGAAATTCTAAAACCAAAACATATTATTCCTGCGCACGGAAGTTTGCAACAAGAAACTCCGATGGTTGATTTAGCAACAGAGTTGGGTTATAAATTCGGGCAAACTGTTCACTTAAGTTCTAATGGAAAAGTTTTGAGGTTGAAATAGGATTATTAATCAAAAAAAGAATCTATTATTACTTAGATTGTGAGCAACCAATCCAAACTTGTATGCAAGTTTGCAAATTCTTTTAAACTCTCCACCCCTTATACAATTATGAAAAAATCAGTCCGCCTATACATAACAGGAACAGTTCAAGGAATATTCTATAGAGCATTTGTAAAAGAAAATGCAGAGCGATTAAATGTAAAAGGCTTTGTTCGAAACCTCGAAGATGGGCGTGTCGAAACATTTCTCGAAGGAGATTCAGAAGCTATAAACAAACTAATTGAACTCTGCAAAAAAGGCCCAAAACATTCACAAATAAAGAATGTAGAAATTAAACCAGAAAGATTCCAAGACTTCAAAGTTTTCAAGGTCTTGCATATTTAAGATGAAAAATTTAATAATTATTAGGGGTGCAAAAGAAAACAATCTCAAGAATATTAATGTAGAAATTCCAAAGAAAAAAATAGTTGTCGTTACTGGAGTTTCAGGTTCTGGAAAAAGCTCACTAATTTTTAACACACTTTATGCAGAGTCTCAACGACAATATCTCGAATCGTTAGGTTCTTTTGCAATGAAAAACTTGCCAAAATTTTCTAAACCAGATGTAGAAGAGATTATTGGAGCAACACCCCCAATTATTATAGACCAACGAAGATTGGGGAATAGCTCGAGGTCAACAGTTGGAACTGTAACAGAAATTTATACTTATTTAAGATTGCTATTTTCAAGAATAGGAACACCTACCCTCGGGAATTCAAGATTATTCTCATTTAACAGTCCAGAAGGAATGTGCAAAAAATGTCATGGCCTCGGAGTAGAAGAAAAAATAAATCCAAAGTCAATAATCGACTTTGAAAAAAGTTTAAATCAAGGAGCAATAAAAATAAACAAATTCAAACCAAATTCAAGATACTTTAATATAATAAAAACCTCAAAAAAATTAGATTTAGACAAACCAATAAAAAGTTACTCCAAAGAAGAGTTAGATTTTTTACTTTATTCTCCAAAGATTATTCTTAGCAATAAAGACCAAGGATTTATACAAACTTTCAGCCACGAGGGGATAATTAACAGATTGAAAAAAGGTGCACATGACCCAAGGATTTCTGGACAAGGAAGAGAAAATAAATGGATTGGATTTTTTGAGCAAGTCCCTTGCTCTGAATGTTCAGGCTCAAGGATAAATCAACAAGCACGTTCAGTTAAAGTTCAAAATAAAACAATACCTGATTTAGTAAATCTCGAATTGCTCGAACTCCAAGAATTTATAAAAAAAATAAAATCTCCATTGACAAAACAGATAGTTGATAAAATAGAAGAACAATTAGAGAACTTGATAAAAATAGGATTGGGTTACTTATCAATTAATCAATCTGTTTCAACATTATCTGGCGGAGAATCTCAAAGAGTAAAGATGTCCAGTCAGTTAGGAATAAATTTAGTAGATTTAACTTATATTCTCGACGAGCCAAGCATCGGACTTCACCCAAAAGATATCTCCCATCTTACAAATATAATAAAGAAACTAAAAGAAAAAGGAAACAATATCATTGTTGTTGAACACGACCCAGAAATAATAAAAAACGCAGAATATATCATAGACATTGGTCCTCGTGCAGGAAAGCAAGGTGGAGAATTAATTTTTCAAGGAACATTAAATGAATTAAAAAATTCTAAATCTATAACCGCCAAATATCTATATGCCTCATCAAAAATAAAAAAAGAGCATAGAAAGCCAAAAGATTTTATTAAGATAGAGAAAGCAAATATCCACAACTTAAAAAATATTTCAACAAAAATTCCTAAAGGAATTTTTACTTGTGTAACAGGAGTTGCCGGCTCAGGAAAAAGTTCATTGATAAACGACATTTTTGTAAAAGAGCACCCCGAATCAATTATCGTCGACCAATCACCAGTGGGCAAATCTATAAGATCAAACCCCGCGACATATACAGGGGTATTTAATCTAATTAGAAAAGAATTTGCAAAAGCAACAAAAAAATCAGAGGGATTATTTAGTTTTAATTCTAAAGGAGCCTGCCCGAAATGCGGAGGGATTGGTTTCCTCAAAGTAGATATGCATTTCTTGGAAAGTGTTAAGATAGCTTGTGAAGAATGTCAAGGAAAAAGATTCACAAAAGAGGTATTAGAATTAAAATATAAAGGAAAAAATATTCGAGAAGTTTTAGATATGACAATAACTCAAGCAATAGATTTTTTTGAGAACAAAGAAATCAAAAGAAGATTAAATGTTCTAAAAGATGTCGGCTTAGGATATCTTGAATTGGGGCAACCATTGGATTCTCTTTCTGGAGGAGAAGCTCAAAGAATAAAGTTATCAAAAGAACTTCACAAAAAAGGAAACATCTACATCCTAGATGAACCAACAACAGGATTGCACATGGCAGATATTGAAAAATTAATAGTCCTCCTGAATAATATCGTAGAAGAAGGAAACACCGTTGTTGTGATAGAGCATAATTTAGATATAATAAAAAATGCGGACTATATTATCGACATGGGACCCGAAGGAGGAAAAAACGGAGGAGAAATTATTGCAGAAGGAACTCCAGAAGAAATTTCAAAAAATAAAAATTCAGTTACAGGTAGGTATTTGAAATGAAACCAATAACAATCAAAGAAATAAAAGAGGCAATAAAGGATTATAATCTTGGAGAATTAATTTCAATAAAAAAGTTAAAAAGACGACTAGAAGATCTCCAACCCTCATTTATTCTAAAAACAACAAAGGGCAAATATTTTCTAAAACAATATTGGGAAATAAACGAGAATATAGAAAAGGGCGTTGAATTTAATTTATTCTTACAACAAAAAAAATATCCTTGCAATAAAATTATTCTAGATAAGAACAAAAAGCTAATAACAAAATACCAAAAATACAATTTTTCTATATTTGAATTCATGTCATATAAAGAAAAATATAATCTAACCAAAAAAGAAATATACGAATATGGAAAAGGACTTGCAAGATTACATTCCTTTTCTAAGAATATGAAAAACCTAAAAGAAAACCACTCACCTAAAGATTATTATAATGAATTCAAAAAAGGATTAATTTTAACAAAAAAAGCTCCAAGAAAGATAAAAGAAACATATAAAAAAATAAGTCTAGAATATGAAAAATCTGTGAATAAAATTAGGGAACTCCCGAGGGGAATTTGTCATGTAGAATACACCCCTCAACATACAAGATATTCTAAAGGAAAATTAACAGCAGTAATTGATTGGGATTTAATTAGTAAAGGATATTTTCTCTATGATATTGGAACTGCAGTAAGTGTTTATGCTAAATATAATAAAATAGAGTTTGATAAAATTAAAACATTTCTCAATGGATATGAAAGTATTAGGAAATTAACCCCGAAGGAAAAATCCCTATTATTTGAAGCAATAGAATTAGGCTTGTTCAAGTTTATAACATGGGGATTAGATAAAGAAGAAGTTAAAAAAAGTGGGTGGGTGGGTGTAAAGCAAGCAAATTATTTAATTGATTTTGGAAAAGACAAATTTTTAGAAAGTCCATATGGAAGATATGCTTATATAATAACTGCAAAAAAATAAAATGATATACACAAATTCAGACGGAGGTTCAAGAGGAAATCCTGGCCCAGGAGCAATAGGAGTTGTAATTAGAAAAGACGGAGAAATTCTAAAAAAAGACAGTCAATTCATTGGAGAACAAGTCACAAATAATGTCGCAGAATATCATGCACTCATCCGCGCACTTGAACTCGCATCAGAATTCACAAATAAAGAAATCACCTGTTTAATTGATTCTGAACTTGTAGTAAAACAACTCCTCGGAGAATACAGAGTCATCCACCCAAATATGAAAGAACTTTTTGTCAAAGTTCAAAAACTTCAAGAAAACTTTGAAAAAGTAATTTACCTCCACATCACACGAAACGACAGATTTCAACAAATTGCCGACGAATTAGTTAATGAGGAATTGAATAAATTAGGATATCGAAAGAGATAATAATATAAATTAAAATTCCCTAAATAAAACATGGAAATCCCTAAAGGTCGTGAAGCCCAAATCATCAATGAAAGATTAAGAAAATTAAAAGAATTGCAAAAAGCAAAAATTAATCCTTACCCCGCACAATCCGATAAAAAACAATCTACCCAAGAATGTTTGAAATCAAAAATAGGAACAAAAGTTTCAACAGCAGGTCGTGTAATGACTCAAAGAGATTTAGGAAAAATAGCATTTGCAAAACTTAAAGATCAATCAGGAGAAATACAAATAGTTCTACAAAAAGAAAAAACCCCAGAAAAAATATTTAAACTATTTAAAAAATATGTTGATACTGGAGACTTTATTCAAGTAGAAGGAAAAACAATAAAAACAAAAACAGGGGAAACCTCAATTCTAGTTAGTGAATTAAAACTCTTGACAAAATCTATTTATCCTCTTCCAGATAAACATGCAGGATTAAAAAACGACGAAGAAAGATTAAGAAAAAGATATTTAGATATTTTAATGAATGATGAAGTAAAAGAAATGTTTGAAAAAAAAGCAAAATTCTGGAACACAATGCGAGAATTCCTTTTATCAAAAGGGTTCATGGAAGTAGAAACTCCTGTTTTAGAAAGCTCTGCAGGAGGTGCATCAGCTGAACCTTTTGCAACACACCAAAATGCTCTTGATACAGATGTTTTTTTAAGAATCTCTATGGGGGAATTATGGCAAAAAAAATTAATGGTTGCTGGCTATGATAAAACATTTGAGATAGGACGACAATTCAGAAATGAAGGAATGGATATGGAACACTTACAAGACTATACTCAAATGGAATTCTATTGGGCATATTCAGATTACAAAAAAGGCATGAAGCTCGTGGAAGAAATGTATAAAAAAGTTGCAAAAGAAGTTTTCGGAACTTTAGAGTTTGAAAGAGACAAACACAAAATAAACCTCGGAAAAAAATGGGAAATATATGATTATGAAACAGAAATAAAAAAACACACCAAAATAAATATTTACAAAGCAACAGAAAAAGAAATAAAAAAGAAACTAGATGAATTAAAAATTGAATATGACCCAAGAGTAGATAAGTGGAGATTAGTAGATATTCTCTGGAAATATTGTAGAAAAAAACTTTCAGGTCCGGGATTTTTAACAGGCCAACCTGTAGAAGTTGCACCCTTAGCAAAAAGAATGCCTGAAGACCCACGGAAAGTTGAACAAATTCAAATTATACTTGGGGGTTCAGAAGTTGGAAATGGCTACTCTGAATTAAACGACCCAATAGACCAAGAACAAAGATTCAAAGATCAAATGAAACTTAAAGAATCTGGTGACCAGGAAGCAATGGACCACGACACATCATTTATTGAAGCATTAAAATATGGGATGCCCCCAACATTTGGCTTTGGAGTTTCAGAAAGATTGTTCTCTTTTTTAATGGGTAAACCAATTCGAGAATGCGTTATTTTCCCGTTGATGAAACCTGAACATATAGAAAATAAAACAAAAAAGAAAAAATGACAAAGAGATTAAGTTCAAAATTTATTGGAGCTAAAAAAGGAGCTGTAAGAGTAAAAGGAATTATGAGTGATCCAAATAAATTATTAGAAATAGAATGGAGATTAATACAAGATACCCCAGATAAATTTAGAGAATATGATTTAGCAAGATATAGCACTAATGTTAAATCACAATATACTATCTTAGATTAAAATGACAAACCTAATAATAAAATCAAATGTAAAAAAGAAAATAAGTGAATTACAAAAAGATAATATTGAAATCTCAAGTGTTGCAGAGGAAGTTGAACGAGAACTCGAACACAAAGTAGAAGATATATTAATTGAAGCAATTAAAAGGGCAAAAGATAATCATCGACGAACATTGCATGCGAGAGATTTATGACAAACTAAGAATACAATTCATAAACCTAATCACCCCGATGTCTCAGCCGAAAGGCCAGTCCATTAGTTAATTAGTATCATCCCGAGCGACAGCGAGCATTTTTTATACTCTCCTAACTTTATCAAAATATGAAAAAAATAATCACACTCTTAATTTTCCTAACACTTTTGGTCCCAGCAATATCAGCATACACCTATCTAAATATTTACATCGACGAAACAGGCACAGCATTATTTCTTGGAGAAACAAATGAACAAATAATTCTCCCTAATGGAATTGAAATTCAAGACCAAATAATTAAAGGAAAAACAAATTCTCTAACAAACAAGCAAGGAGAGATTTGGGAATTCAATTATGAACTCGCTGGCGCAGAAATAAATCTCATAATGCCCGAGGGCACAGTAATAAAAGAAATCTCTCAAGGAGAAATATCCTCAAATGGACACATAGAAATTTACACGCAGGAGTCAATCCAACTAAAATACACAATAGAACCAACTACAAATAAAAATTATCTATTCTATCTCCTCGGACTATTAATTATTTTCGTAGTTTTAATTTATTTCTTTAAAATAAAATCCAAAAAAGTAAACCCCAAAAATTTAGAATCCATTAAAAAAACACTCCACAAAAGACAACAGGAAATTTTAAGTCAACTAGAAAAAACAAAAGAAATCAAACACACTCAACTTAGAAAATTAGTAAATATCCCCAAAGCAAGTTTCACTAGACACATTCAAGAACTTGAAAAAAAGGGTTTAATTAAAAGAATCGGCGACGGGAAAAATAAACTCATCAAATTAAAATAAGTTCCAAAAAATGTTCCGCTTAAGTTCCACCTGACTTTATTAAAGAATTAATTCTATTAAATATTATGAAAAACAAAACCAAACCTCGTTTGGAATTACATAGAATTACAAGGAGGTATAAAAAATGAAAACAACATATTTAATGGTAGGACTTTTAATGTGTAGTCTTTTTGCAACATCTTTTGTAATGGCAGAAACCGTAACACAAGCAGTTGAAGTTGAAGATTTGGAAGTGCAATATTTCAATGGAGATGAAATAACAGAATCTCTTGAAAATATAGACGAATTCGCACAACAAAACCAATTCAGAAAAGTTGGTTTTTCAAAAATTTCAAAAGGACATGGCTGGCTCACAAATGGCGAAGAAGGTTATCTCTTTGGAGGATTTTGGGCTACACAAGTTCTAGCTTCAATTAACGAAGGAACTCAAAATATTGAAAACCCAAAAGCAAGAGCATTTGGAGGACTAAACATCGGAAGCTTAGGAGATTTCAGACTCTTCAAAGACTTTGATACTTCAACAGAAGACACAGTAAGTTTCTATGTATTAGAAAGAAAAGAACAAGTTTCAAGTATAGAGAATATCGAATCTCTAACAATTGGAAAATTAATTCTTAATAAAGAAACAGAATTTAGTGACTTCACAAAATGGACCGGTTCTCTTGAACTAACTTCAGGAGATTTTGAAGGTGAATGGGATGTTGAAGTTGGAACTCATACAAATATTGTAAAACCAGTTCCAGGTTTAATAGAAGGACGAAAAGCTGGTTTTTGGAATAAAGTAAAGTTCTGGAAAAATTGGGGAAGTAACAGACAACAAATACTTTGTGAAGGAGAAAATTGTGAAAATCTTAAAGGAATGAACAAAGAAGAAATACAACAAGCAATGGAAGAAAAAAGAGCCCAATGTCAAGAACCAGGCAGTTGTCCTGAAATAGAAGCAAAAGGTAAGAAATTTCAACTTGGAAAAGCCGACGTGGAAATAGAACAAGAATCCACAGAGTAAAATATTTTTTATTTTTTATTCTTTTTTATTTTATTCATATCTCAATGCATCAACAGGATTCAATTTTGAAGCCCTATAAGCTGGAATCGCTCCTGCAATCATTCCAACAAGAATAGAAAATAATAAAGCACCTATCAACAGCGACGGACTTAAAGCAGTATTTCCAAACATATTTATCATGCCCCCTCCAGAACCAGAACTCAAAGCACTAATAAAACTTGAACCAATCGCACCTAAAATAATTCCTCCAATTCCTCCAACTAAACCAATTAAACCAGCATTAAATAAAAAAACAATAAGTATATCTTTATTTCTTGCACCAATAGATTTCATAATCCCTATCTCTTTTGTCTTTTCCAAAACAGAAGTAAATAAAGTATTAGCAATTCCAATCCCTCCAACTAAAAGAGAAATAGCAGCTATTGCACCCAGGAATAAAGCTAAGGTATTCATTGTTTCGGAGATAGTCTCCTGCATAGCCTGCATAGACGAAACAGAAAAATCCTTATCTTTTTCCTGAAGAATACCTCGTGACCTCAGAAGTTTCTCCTCAATCAAATCCGTTGTCTCTTGAGCAGTCTCCACATTCTCCACCTTAACAGTTATTGAACTAAACTCTTTATCTCCAACATCTTCAAGAATATCCCTAGCAACATCAATCGGCATATAAACAGAATTTTCATCCCCCAAAATTCCAACAACACGAAAAATTCTCCCATTGATTGTAACTGTTCTACTTAACTGAATTTCATCATCAAAACTCTCTGCAACCCTATCTCCAATAACAATTGAATTTGAATCTCCTGTAGAAAGATATCTCCCCTCAACTAAATCAGCAGTAATAATTTTATCCCAGACAAGGGTATCTACACCCTCAATTGAAACATCTTTTGTCTTACTTGAAAAACTAAGTTCCTCTTTCCCTGAAACAGTTCCCATCACATACTTTACATTAGAAACTCCATTAATAATAACTACATCCTTTGAAGTTAAATTTTTTTGCTCCGAAGAACTTTCTCCGCCAAATCCTGGGGGGCCACCTCCCCTGAACTCTCCTCCAACACCCATTGCTCTTGAAGCTCCAGGGGAAATAGTAATTAAATCCGCACCAAGCCCACCCATTTGTTCTTCTAATTGCTGTTGAGCTCCTTGACTTATTGAAACAATTGCCACAACAGAACCAATTCCAATTATAATCCCAATTATAGTTAACCAACTTCGTAGTTTACTATGAACCAGAATATTTAATGCCAGCTCAAGGGATTTTCTTAATCTCATTTTAAATAAAAAAATTATTTCTTACTCCTAGAAGATTTCTTTGTTTCAATTACCCAATCAGGGACATTTTCTTTTTTCTTTCTTAAATCTTTTTTCCTTTGAATAAACTCTAAAATTCTTATTTTATACTTCCCCCACAGAAAAAATCCTACAATTAAAACTACAATTAATACAATCCAAAATACCCAATTTTTATACCACGCAGAAGATTGTTGTCTTGCACCCATCTTACTTGCAAGAGGATTTGCACCTTCACTCATGGTCATAAAAGATTCAAAATCAAATTCCACTTCCATCTCCTTGGTTCTTCTTTCTCCAATAGCGTCGGTATAATCAATTTGAATTGTTAATTTTGTCTTCTCTGGACTTGAAGTTTTTTCCCCCTCTGTTCTTTGCAATGAACCTCCTTGAGTTGGTCTTTGAGAAATACTAAAGCTTACAATAGTATAATCTCCATTTTCCAAATTACCAACCATTTGCCCATTAGTTCCAATTGCCTTAACCCCTTCTTGTTCAGGGACTTTCACAATAACTGAATTAGCAGTATACTTTCCAACATTAGCTATTGCAATTGAAATATCTGTTCCACTTATATCTTGAACAACTGCATCAAAATCTGTTCTTGAATCCTCGATGGGAATCACAAAAGTTTCCATAATATGAGAAGAACTAATTGCCCCCGCTTTTTGAAAATTATATTGAACTTTTAATTCCATATCTCCTGATAAAGCAGCTTCATTTACAAGAAAAGTAAACGGAATCATCCAGTCATTTTTATATTCATAAACATATGTTGAACTCTTAAGAGTTTTAACTGAAACTTGACCTTCCTTTAATGTAAACGGATACGAAGGTAAAACTTCAAACTCAACATTTTGGCAATCGGGATTCTCCACACCATTTACCTGAAAAACTACCTTAACATATTCTCCTGGAGAAGCAGGATAAGGTTCTTGATTAATCAAATTAATATCTAAGCTACATCCTATAGACACATCTGCAGAAATAAATGAAATTAAAAAAACTAAAGTAAAAAATACTAAAAAAAATCTTTGATTCATTTTGCACCTCCTTTCATTGTTATCTTTAACGGTGAAAGAGAAGTTTTCTTCACTTTCAAACATTTCTGAACATCTTTCTCAATTTCTCCATCAAGAATATAAACAACTCGTTTAACATACCTTACTAAATCTAAATCATGTGTAATTAAAATAATGGTCTTCCCCTCTTCCTCATTCATCTTTCTCAAAAAATCCATAATAAACCCTCCTGTTTTAGAATCAAGATTTCCTGTAGGTTCGTCTGCAAGAATTATCTCTGGATTATTTGCAAGTGAACGCGCAATTGCAACTCTCTGCTGTTGCCCCCCACTTAATTCATTAGGTTTGTGATACATTCTTTCTCCAAGATTCAACATATTTAATAATTTCTCTGCCCTTGCTACAGCATATTTCTCAGGAATATTAATTAACTCCATAGGCAACATCACATTCTTCAAAGCAGTTAAAGTAGGAATTAAATTAAATTGTTGAAAAATAAAACCAATTGTTTCTCCCCTCATAAAAGCCAAATCAGATTCACCCATTTTAGAAATATCTTTTCCCTTCAAATAAATATTCCCTCTAGAAGGCATATCCAAAGCTCCAACAAGATTCATCATAGTAGATTTTCCAGAACCGCTTGGACCACTAATAGCAATAAATTCCCCACCATAGACTTCCAGATTTATCTTTTTTAACACAGTTAAAAATCCTGCCTTACCCATATCATAACCTTTCCAAACATCATCAATTTTTATTATAGGTTGTTGTTTCATTTTATTTTTGAAAAATTAGGCATTTGCATATTTTTACAATATTCATGCTCAGGATTTACTTGCATACAATAATACTCACAATACATTTTATTTTCTCCACAATAATTTTCTATTTCTTCATCGCTTGGATTTGAATTAAAAAATAAGATTATCTCTTCTTTAGTTGAGTCATCTATTTGAAATCCTCCCGGAGTAAAATTTCCGGATTGTCTGTCCATATTTTCAGGATTAAAATTACCTCTTGGTTCTTGATTTTTATTATCTTTTCCAAAGGGAAATTTATTTAAATCCGTTGTAAAATATACTATCCCACCTACAAAAATAATCCCAATAATAATTAACAAAATTATAGTTCCTTTTTTCATTTTTTTTTAGAAATCTTTTTCTTAGCAGTCTTTTTATTTTTAGCAAGTTTCTTTAATTTAGCAACCTTATTCTTTTTGTTTCCTTTACTTGGATTTCTTCCACTTTGTTTTTTAGAAATTTTTTTTCCAACAAGCTTTTTCTTAACTTTTTTATTTATCATTTTATTATAAGTGACTGATGAACTGAGCACGGTGAAAAAGTAACTCAAACTAATTGAATCTGAAATCATCTTCCAATTTTGTTTTAAAGTTTGTTTTTTCGCTTCACAAAATAAGCTTAATAAACATAGATTTTATTTGAAGAGTTATAGCTCAGTCTCCAAATTACTTACTGAATGTTTGTTAGTGGCTATTGTGTCACACCCTTTTCAGAGCAACCGAATTTCATCAGTCTAAATTAATTAATAATTACCACTTATAAACAAGATGGACGTTAAGTCCATTTAAAATTTAAAAAAAATAATTAAATTTATTCAGAGTTAGATTCTTCAGAGGGGTTTTCCAAAACCAGGCGCCATTCTATGTCCGAAATGCTCCTTAATTCCTAAGTTCTTATTTTTAAAATCCTGACAGTCATGTTCTTCACAAAATTGTTCTCTAGATTCTTTCATTGCATCTTGCATATCTTCCATCTCTTGTTGATGCTCAACAAGTTTGTTAAAGTTTTCCTCTGTTATTTGCTCTTGCATTCTTGCAATTCTATCTTCCATCAAAGACTTCCAAGATTCATAATCTCCTTCTGAAATAGCAGTTTGCATTGCTTCTCTTTGTTCTTGTATTTCTGCTTTTTCGTCTTCAGTTAAATCAGAGTTCCATCCAAAACCTCCTGCAGAAACCAAACTAATCCCAAGAACAGCAACCATTGCTAAAGCAACAATTCCTAAGATATATTTTTGTTCCATTTTATACCTCCTTTCAACTTTTTGATTTTCATATTGTCTAAACAAAAATATTATTTATAAGGAAGATGGACTTAACATCCATTTAAATTATAAAGATTTAAATATATTTGATTTGATATAATAAAACAAATGCCACCAATAACAGGAAGAACAATATTTGGGGGTCCCCCACTCCATGAATTTATTGCTCCAGGATTTGGAACAGAAATAATTTATTCATTAGTTATCATAGTCTGCAGTTTAATGATTTATTTTGGAACAAAAGAACTATATGAATTAAGCTCCCATAAGGGGATAAAATATTTCAGACAAGCCTTTTTATTCTTTGCTTTAGCATATTTTTTTAGGTCATTTATAAAATTTATAATAATCTACTTTAATGTTGGAACTATCTTAGATATTTCACCTAGAACTTTTGGTTTTGTATTCGGTCAAATGACTTTGATTGTTTTTATGTATTTTAGTTCCATGGCAATTTTTTATTTGTTATACAGCGTAATGTGGAAAAAATGGAATGGAAATTCTAAAAAAATTTATTTATTTCACCTATTAGCATTTATCATAGCCCTATCAAGTATTTTGTTTAGAAATCCTTTTGTTTATTTAGGAATGAATCTTTTGTTGTTATTTTTTGTTATCTTTACATTCTATGTTTCCTATAAACAATCAAAACAAAAAAGAACAAAACACAATTTGCATGTAATTTATACACTTCTTTTTTCATTTTGGACACTTAATGTAATAGACATCTTAATCCCTGAATTTTTCCAGATGTTTCAACTCTTTATTTACATAGCATCTTTAATCATTTTTTTAATAATGCTTTACAAAGTTCTTAAAAAAGCAGGTTCTAATTAAAATGAAAAGAAACAAATTAGAGATTATTCGAGATATATTAAAAATAATTCAAGATCATCACAATTCAATAAAAGTAACTCCTTTAATTAGAAAATCAAATTTATCCTCAACACGATTCTATGAATATCTTAAAGAAATGCAAGACAAAAAACTTATTCAAGAAACCATAAACGAAAAAGGAAAAGAGATCAAAATAACAGAGAAAGGTCAAAAGTATATTCGAGAATTTCATACAATTATCAGCTTTATCGAAGAATTTGATTTATAAAATTATAAAAACTCTTTCCCCCTATTTCTACTATGAAAAGAATAAAAAAAGAGAATAAAGAAAAAATTCTTGAAAAAATCAATCCAGACAATTATGAAATTTCTTGGAATGAAGAAGGAGTTCCATATAAATTCAAAAAGAAAACAGAAATCAAAAAAGGAAAAATATCAAAAGCAAGAGGAGCAAGATTTGAATTAAAAGTCAGAAAAGATTTAGAAGAAAAAGGGAGAGTCGTCGACAAGTGGACAAACAATGTCGACCTAGAACAAAATAAATTAGTTTCATCTAAAAAAATATTCAACCCCTTTAAGAAAATAATGGTTCCAGGAGCAGGTTTCCCAGACTTCATCACAATTAAACATATTCACGACGAATCTTACAGTGTCATCGGAGTTGAAGTCAAAACAAACGGAACACTTTCTAAAACAGAAAAAGAAAAATGCGCTTGGTATTTGAAAAACAAAATCTTCTCTCAAATCTGGATTGCAAAACAAGGAGAAACACCCAAGGGTGTACCCCGAGATTTTTCCAAAGAAAAATCTACAAGGGGCAAACGAGGAGAAATTGTTTATGATGATTTTAAAGAGAAGTATGGGAAAAAGTATAATAATCCTTAAAAAAATAAATTCCTTCTTTCAGAGATGAGGAGACTGATAATAATCTTAATATTGCTAGCACCAATTCTCTCAGCAGTTTGCGAAGACAACCAAATAGATCTTAACACAGCGTCGCTGGAAGAACTTGACCAACTTTCAGGAATAGGAGAAGTCAGAGCACAAGCAATCATAGATTATAGGCCCTATAACTCAATAGAAGAAATAACAAAAGCATATGGAATCGGAGAAGGCACACTCTCAAGCATAAAAGCCCAAGGCCTTGCATGTGTTGAACACGAACAAGAAAACACCGACGAAGATGCAGAACCAGAGATAGTTGAACCTAGAGATAAAATTCCTTCCACATTAACAAATTCTTCAGCGAAGGAATCCGACGAAGTCAATTCCGAAGCCACTAATCCAGGCACCAGCGAGCAATCTTCCCCCACACCAATCATCCTAACCTCAAATATTCCAAAAGATATAAATATAGAAGAAAACTCCAACAATTTAACAAAAGCAGACTACACTAAATATGGTTTTGTAATATTCTGTATTTTAATAGGATTATTGCTTTTAATAAAAAAATCCAAGCCAAAACAATACAAAACAGAATTCGATTAAAATGGAAGAACAAACAAAAAACATCCTCGCATCATTTATCCTAGAAGTAATTGGAAAACCCGCAGAACATTTAAAAGAAGTTTTAAAAGATATTATTAAAAAAGTCGACGAAGAAAAAGGGGTCAAAGTAACTTCCAGCAAAATTCACGAACCCCACCCCCTCAAAGATAATGAACAAT
Source organism: Candidatus Woesearchaeota archaeon (assembly GCA_964604105.1). Classification (GTDB taxonomy): domain Archaea; phylum Nanobdellota; class Nanobdellia; order Pacearchaeales; family GW2011-AR1; genus CAYZVU01. The sequence goes on from CAZRXO010000001.1 coordinate 30,610, forward strand.
TTTTCACAAGTTTTGCAGACATTGAAATAGAAGTTGAAGAAACGTTAAATCTAATAAAAATAATGTTCATGTATATGCCCGCACATGTAGAGATAATTCATCCAGAACTAATTGCATTAACAAATAATAAATGGTCAGATGTTTTAACAGAACTTACTTTAAAACTCCATGAATACGACGAAACAGCAAGGATACTTCAAAATCAAAAAGCAATTTTAATCAAAAAGCTTCAAGAACTTCAACCTCCAAAAAAGCAAGAAAAAGATAAAGAAGAAAAGAAAAAATAAATCTATTAATCCAAAGGTAAACTTCACATTATTGAAATCAGTTGAACAAATAAGTTAAAATTAATTTTCTTGATAACAATTTTTCCCAATGGAAAATCCCGAGCCAGAGGGATTTGGAATTCATATAAATTCTGCAACGCAGGAATTTTCTCAGAAAAACTTAAAAACTCTAAACCATACATGTTCGTATGTGGGTAGCAAAAATAATTTTAAAGCATGATTGTATAATTGGAAATAGATGTAAGAAATTTAATATCATGATGCAATCTCTTGATCTCAATGAAGAAATGAAAAACAATCAAATTTGGACATCTTCAATACATCAATTGATTGGAGAAGAAAAACAAATTAAAAAATTCGTTGAGGATTTGAAAAAAGACAAGAAGACAAAATATGTTGAACTAAATAAAAACACTTTATTTTTAATTGAATCTGCAAAAGACAAACCAGTCTCGCAATTCTCTAAAAAACTTTTCTTCATCAAACCAGCAATAATAGACACAAAAGGATATGAACATTATGAAATAGCCTCGCACAAAAAAGAAGAATTAATGAAGTTTATCAAAAAAGTTGAACCAGTTGTCGAAGAACTTGAATTAATTAATATTAAGGAAACAAAATTACAAAATATCTATTTCCCAAAAGTAATGCCCCAATTAACAGATCTACAAAAACGAGCATTAGAACTTGCAATCAAACATGGCTACTACAAAATTCCAAAACAAACATCCTTACGAGAACTCGCCAAGCTCACAAAAGTTTCATTAGCAACATATCAAGCACATTTACAAAAAGCAGAATCAAAAGTTATTCCTGATACTATTTCTTTTTTGAAATAGAATAGAAATTCGCGAGGAGTATTTTTTATTAATTACAAAGCAGGGTGGGACCTTTTACGAATGTAAAAGTTTTGGGTAGGAATTACCGAGCGAAGGAAAGACAGACATGTTCGCCATAAACCATAAATAATCCTCAGTGTCTACTCTTGCATGACAAAAAATATTAAAGCATTGGCTCGAGCAGGGGAAAAAAATATAAGAGAAGGAATTAAAATGGACTATCTACAAATTTCAAAAGAAATAGATGAAAAAGGATTTGATAGATTTAGAAACAAATGGATTATAGAAGATGATAGATTGCGTTTACTGATTTCTTGTTATAATGATATGACTGAACGTGCAGCAAAAACATATGGAATAACTTTTGAAAGGGAAACATTACAATTAATACAAATTTTAATGGAAAGGGGAATAAGCCAGAAGAAGTATGGATTATAAAATGACAAACGAAAAACAATAAAGAAAATGACTAAATACACCTTAAAAAAATCGCTAAAGAAACAGGAAATGAAATACTTAGAAATGAATATGTTAATTCAATTGGAAAATTAATTAGAAAAGGGGCAAAACACAGTTTAGAAACCATATTCCTCCCATTTACAATTCCTACAATTAATAGAAAATTAAAGGAAAAAAATGCCTCCTTCGAAGAAAAATTTATTAAGGCATACGCCGGAACAAGCATAATGATATTGGGGGTTGTAAAGGAAGTAGATTTGGTTGATACTCTTTGGCCATTATTAATACCATTAGTAACAAATCTAGGTTCATTTATTTATGAAAATTATTGTGAAGCTAAAAAAATTTTAGAGGGCAATATAACCCTTCAATAATTTACAAAAAGGAAGATATTAAATTAAAAAGGGGCAATCTTTTTTTAATACAAAAAATAGAATCAATTCTGCAACGCAGGAATTTCTAAAATCACCGCTTCCGAAAAATCTTATCTTCATCAACACCCCGTCGTGCAACATCAATCACATTAACAGCTTTTTTAGGCTTCATATATTTCGCACGAATAAACCAAACTAAAAATAAAACAACAACAGCAATAATAACCCATCCAATAATTTTCAGAGTTAAACCACTTTCATTCTCAACACATTCCCCAGCACAGCAAAGACCCTCGTCATCTGATTGCTTTGGCACACCATCACAAGTTTCATCACCACTACATTTCACAGCATCTAAATCAACACACATTTCTTTATCCTCAGATTCTTCTTGTTCAATTGTCTCGTTCTTTTCTTCAACAATTGTTTTATTTGTTTCTTCATCCTCAATAATTACAACAACATTCTCGGTTTTATTTTCTTCGCCAACATTTGCATAAACATAAATTGGAATTTCATAAGAAGAATTTCCTGAACTCAACTCAATAGTTCTTAATCCAGATTCAGAAATATTTCCTAACTTAAACTCAATGTCTTTTTTCTCGCCAGATTTTAATTCCAAAGAATTTCCTCCTTCTTCCTCCGCAATATAAGAATCTCCACCAAAAAGATTACTCCAAAAACCCCCGCCAGAAGCATCCTCTTCTTCTGTTTCTCCAACAAGAACTTTATAATCAATTGTAATTTTTTCCTCTTGTAAATTCTGCACAGTTAAAATAAAATCATCTTCAGCAACAACAAAACCAGGGTCAACAGAAAACACCGCCAAAACATCTGAAATAAAAAACTCCCCCACAATATTCTCATCGCTAACAGAAGTTCCTTTCATATACTCTACACCCTCAATAGAAATCGAATAATTTCCAGAATTCTCAGGCAAAAAAGCATAAACATAATAATCTTCATTTGCCTCAACCAATCCAAACTCCATCGGCACTCGAACATGCTCATGATAAAACAAAACATTACTTCGAGTCATCTTTGTCACAAAATTCCCAGAAAACTTCACAACCAAAGTTTCTTGCTGATTATAACTTTCCTCAAGATTACTAACTTCAACAGCCAGCACCAACTGCAAAATTAAAATCAAAACCAAAAAAAATACACTCAATTTTCTCGTGACCTTCAGGTTATTCATAATTAAAATAGGAAATTAGATATTATAAACTTTGTTGGAATTAATTGCTTGCTTAGTTTTTATAAAAAATTTCCCAAGCATTCATTTCTAAAAGTTTTTCAAAAGCAAACGCATTTAAAAAAAATAAATTTCTAAACTTAGCCCTATTAAAATAATCCCTCCACACAAAATCAATCGATTCTAATAGATAAAAATTAATATCAGGATTTTCTCTAATCTTCATTAATTTTCTCTAACCGTTCCTTTCTTTCTCCACCCAATTCTTCAATTTTCTCCTCGATTTCTTCCCTCAACTCAGCAAAAGGGTCAGGATTATTTTTCATGTAACTTTCGTGCAACCAAATATAAATTTCATCAAAATGATTCTCTTGATTAAGCCAAATTTTCTTTTGATTATCTAAATGCAAAAGCGGACCAAATGCAATTATCTTTTCCTCTCGCCCCTTTCCAATAAATTCGTGAAGTCCAACACTTGTCATGTTTTTATTTTTCTCAAAATGTCCTGTAAGATTCCCATAGATTTCTTTTATCTTGTCACGAATATTAATTTTCTGCGTGGGCAAAGAAATCCCTGTTTCACGAAGAGCATTTCTATTTATGATTTCTTTTTTAATCCGACGATTTTCAGTAACAATTGCTTTGTTCAACGCTTCCATTAATTCTTGCAATGTAACTTTTTTAAAACGAGGCATTGGGCTCCGCAACATAAGTTCGGGGATCTCTTCATTTAACTCAATTCTTTCAAGTTCGTATTTTTTCTCTTCCTTTTTACCAAAAAGAATATCATCAATACTCTTAATATACTTATTCAAAAGAATCTCAGATTTAATCCGCAACAAAAGCGAAGCCGCAAGAAGAACTTTACTCGACACAAAAAAATCCGCCTCTTCAATATTTTTAATCCGCGACAAATAACCCTCAGTCAGCACAACAATATTAATGTCCCACGGGTCAAGTTGCTCTGTATTAATCAAATCATAAATTATTTCTTTCCAACTCAACTCACGACTAAAAAGTAAATCATGAATCTGATCTTGTTTTACAGAAGGTTTCACCTCATCCATTCTCAACAAAATAAATTTTACTTTAATTAATTATCTATATAATAGTTAGGCACTACTATCTATATAAAAGTTGTAGTGCCCAACACCCTTAGAGACTACATAACAAAATAATGTGGTGCCCAACCCAAAATTATATAAAACTTTGTAATCATTGTTTAATTTAATTGCACGACGAAGTGGTGTTACAGCATCGTAACTTTGCTGTGATTACCACCTGTCATTTTTTAAGGGTAACATCACCGAAACATTTATATAGTTTAACATATTTAATATACTATCACCTCTTTTTCCCCAGGAGAGGCTCCAAGTCTACTATTTTGTTGGTTTGGAGAATCTCCCAGGGTTATATTCATTTACTATTACAAAAATTATGTAAAAAATTACGGGCTTATTAATCTTTAATTTATTTTAGATTGCCCAATTATATTTATTAAAAAAATTATTTCTTTTCTTTGCCCTTAATAGAAACTTCTTCCTTAATCCCCCCGGGTTTTGCCTTTCCTTCAAATTCACTATAATGACATTTCCCACAATATTTTCGTCCTTGCGAATCCATCAAAAAAACACCAGGCCCACACCGAGGGCAATTTCGTGCTGTTCGAGTAACTTTATCTCCCTCAACTTTATACTTAGAATATTTTTTACTTGTCGGTTTATTCTTATGTGGCTTTTTCCCTGTCTTTTTTGCTTTTCCCTTTGCCATTATTCAGCAACCTCTTCAACTTTATTTTCATCTACAATTTTCTCTTCAAGTTTATTTTCTTCAACTGGTTTCTCTTTTTCTTTTTCCTTAACCTTTTTCTCCCCTTCAGCCGTATCAGGCTCTGTCGACCCCACAATTTTCTTTTCTGTAGCTTTCTCAGCCTCAGCCTTTTTTGATTCTGATTCAGTTTTCAACTTATCCTCCAAAGCTTTTTTCTCAGCCTCTCGCTGTTTCTTTGTTTTAACTTCTGTCGAATCTTTATCTTCAAAACTTTCATAGACATTTGCTTTAACTTTAAATATCTGCGAACCAAATTTACCAAGAATGTTCTTTATCTTAATTGCATCTGCTTCTGTTTTGTAATTATCAGCTAACCATTTCTCAACCTCTGTATTCGAAGGTGTAACCTCAGACGAAATTTCTAAAACAACTTCCTTTCTTTTGAAAAGTTCATTTTGTTTTTCATTAATTATTTTTACTTTCATTTTAGAATTATCTATTTTTAATAGCGAACTCGCCTTTTTCTTTTAAATTTAATTTCTGCGCAATTTCAGATTTCTCAGGATTCAAAACATGAACTCTTCCTTTAAATGCATCTGTATTTTCTCGCGAATCACACTTAGGACATTTCTCACCACTCTCAAAAATCGTACTACAAACTTTGCATGCTTTAGATTTTACCATTTTATTTTTTCCCTCCAAAAAAATTTAATTGAGATAATTTTTGATCAGAATAGATTTGAAAAGTATTTCTTCTATCTGGATTAGTCAGCCCCTCCACAACTTCTGATATATTTCTACATTGTTCATAATCCCCTGTAAGATTAATAAACCAAACACGAGTTTTATCAAATTTAGTTATTACTCCTTTATATTCTATCTTTCCATCATCGAGGCGTATTAAATGATTTCCAATACTTTCTCTTAATGTTTTTTTAACTAATGCGCCCCTCATTCTACTAGTATTTTTTCGTTCTCTCGAATCTTTTTTATCTCTTAAATCAAATCCAACTTCTTCAGTAGTAAATGCCATTTTATGCTCGACCCCCTAAAAAATCTTCTAAACTAAATTTACTAGGGAATAAATGATAGGGGGGTTGGATAATTTGACTACGCCTAATAATTATTCCCCTACTAGTTTTATAAGCTCTTTTTTCTGGAATCCATCTAACAATTTTACCACAACTTCTCCTTTCATTTTGTTGTCCACCTTCAACTGCAACATCTTTTCCAATTAAATCATAAACAACATCTGAAAAACCCCTCTGTGGAGCATATTCTTCCCTTCTGCGGGATTTATCCGGCATTACACCGAACATGATTAAAAACATTATCATTTTTTCTTACCCCCAGTTTTCTTCACAGCTTTTCCTTTAACTTCTTTCTCTTGGTCCTTTAATATCTTCGCTTCTGCTTTTTTCTTTTTTACTTTGTCTTCTTCAACCCATTCTAATTTTCCTAAACCTGGTTGTCGCATTGTTAAACCAATCTTTGGCTCATTACCTTTATGCGAGATAGCAACAGTACGAGCCAAACACAAATCACCAGATTTCAATGCTCGCTTAGTATTCTTCCCTGTCAAAGAATTTGCTTTACTAAATGAAACATAATCATCCATTGTTTGCCCAATGTGAATCATTCCTTTCATCGCACCCAAATTAATAAATGCCCCAAAATTTGCAATCTCATTAATAACACCATAAACTAATTCATGAAGTTCTGGTTTCCAAATAAGCAACTTAAACTGACATTTATAATAAGCCGCACCATCGCCAGGGATAATCACACCCTCGCCAACCTCCAAAACCTCAATAATCGCGACAACCTTTCCCAATTCTTTATCATAATAATCTGAATAAGTTTCTCGCAACTGTTTATCCACAGCTTCTGTAGTCGGCAAACCAAACAACTTCGGCTCGACCCTTACATAATCTTCAACTTCTGCTAAATAGAACATTGTGAAATTTAAAGTAAATATCGGTTTAAAAAAGTTACCATTGCACTAAATAACCTCAATCCTCTTCATTTCCCGAATAACCATTTTTTTATTCTTCAATTTTTTCTTTAATTCATTATCTAAGGTAGCAACAATCAACTTCGGATTTTCTTTTGCATAAGCAACAATCAATTTGTCGACATGTTTTTTTCCAAGATTCACAATCCTAAAATTAGATTTATTTTGCTCCAAAATCTTCAAACCCAACTCTGCACTCTCGCGATTCTTTAATTTCTTATTTTTCTTATCAGCAACTCGTTCCATCTCCTCGAGAACTTGTTTAGGCACAATAATTTCAAAGCCTTCGCTAGACAACTCGTGAAAAAAATCAATCTTCTGCCGCGCACACGTCATAATAAAGTTTGTGTCTAATAATACTGTTGTCATAAAATAATTAGTGAAGTAGAGTATAAAAAATTAACATTACCAAACTTTTATTAATACTTTAAACTTATTTTAAATATGCAAGAGGCTGATAATATTCTTAGAATTTTCAAGCAAGCAAAAATTGCTATGGAAAACGACGACCCTGCAAAGCTAAGGGAAATAAGTGACCAAACAATTAACACAGCCTCGCGAACACACGACCCAGATAACATTGCTACAGCAGTAATAATTTATGCTTTAGGAAAAATAATTGAAAGACCAAATTACAGAAAAGAAAAAACTTGGAACAAATTTTACAAAAATACTTTACTTTACATTGATGCAATAATATCTGCACTAAAATTAGAAGACAAAGAAAAACTTAGAAAGAATCTCCAAAATATAAGAAGCTCAATTTCAGGACTTTCAGGAGATTTAAAAAAATACATTGAGGATGTTTTTCTAAAAGCAAAAATTAACAAAGCTTCTAAGATTTACGAGCACGGAATTTCAATGGAAACAACAGCCTCGCTATTAGGAATTACTATGTATGAACTCGCACTTTATGCTGGACAAAAACCCGACGGTGACGCACCTGCAAAGAAAATCACTATTCAACAAAGAATTAAATTTGTAGAGGATATTTTTAGATGAAATCTGAAGAAAAAATAGCAGCAAGAAGTTATAATCTAATGGCCGAAGGGTATCATAACACAAGGACAAAAGAATTTCCTCAAGGATGGTTTTACAATGAATTATTAGAAATGCCTGCAACATTAAAACTCTTGAGAAATGTTAAAGGAAAGAGAATTTTAGATATGGGGTGTGGGTCAGGAATTTATGCAAAGTTGTTAACTAAAAAAGGAGCAAAAGTAAAAGGTTTTGACATAAGCAAAGAGATGATAAAGATAGCAAAAAAAGAAAACTCTAAATTAGATCTAAGAGTAGGTTCGGGTTACAAGATTCCTTTCAACGAAAAGTTTGATATTGTTTTATCTTCTTTAGTAATGCATTATTTTAAAGATTGGAATAAGGTATTCAAACAAGTTAAAAAAGTACTGAAAAAAGACGGAATATTTGTTTTTTCAACAGGGAATCCAATTATGGAATGCAGAGAATTGATTAAAGAAAAGAATCAAAAGAGAAAACTCTTGGGAACAATAAAAACTAAAGGAAAGAAAATTAATGTCTTTGGGAATTACTTTAAAGAAAGAAAGATAAATGAAGATTGGGTTATCGACGGAAAAAGAATAAAATTTTCTTATTATCATATAACTTATGAAACCATTATCAAGACAATAATAAAAAATGGATTTGAGATTATAGATTATAAGGATGCTTATCCAATAGCAAAAGCCAAAAAGTTATTTCCTAAAGATTATGCCGCTTGCTCTAAGCTCCCTTTCTTTACAATATGGAAGGTGAGACTAAAATGAAACAAAAAGCAATAATCTTCGACGCCAGCACAATAATTAGTTTCGCGATGAATGGTTTATTTCCAGAGTTACGAGAACTAAAAAAAGTTTTCAAAGGATATTTTATAATTCCTTATGAAGTAAAATATGAAGTAATTGATAAGCCAATGAAGATCAAAAGATTTGAACTTGAAGCTCTAAGAGTTCAACAACTTCTTAATGAAAAAGTTCTTGAAATGCCAGAGATTTTAGGAATAAACCCCGAAGAAATTTCAAAAAAAACAAAAGAAATATTCGACATGGCAAATAGCACTTTTATAGATAGTAAGCGAACAATTCATTTAATTGATTCTGGTGAATGCGCAGCTTTAGCATTAAGTGAAATGTTAAACAAAAAAAATATTCCAAATCTCCTAGCTGTGGATGAAAGAACAACTCGTTCATTGATTGAAGATCCAGAAGAAATGCGAAAGTTTTTACAAAAAAAACTTCATACAAGTATTAATCCTAAGAAACAAAATTATAATTTCTTTCAGCAATTTAAGGTAATACGCTCGACTGAATTAATTTATCTTGCTCACAAAAAGGGATTAGTTAGATTAAAAGACCCGCAGGCTCTTGATGCTCTTCTTTGGGCAATGAAATTCAAAGGATGTGCAATCTCTGGAGACGAAATTGAAGAGATAAAGAGGTTAGGATGAAATTGAAATTATTAAATCTAAATCTTTGGAATTATAATGAGTGGGATATTAGAAAACCAAAAATTATAAAGTTTATACAAAAACATAAGCCCGATTTTATCGCTTTTCAAGAAATAAGAGATGATTTAAAATTTAATAAAAAAGGAGATAACCAGTTAGAACAACTAAATAAAAAACTTAATTACCCTTATTCTGCATTTTATGCAGTGACAGATAAAAGAAATGAGCGGCCCACAAAGTATAAAAGATATTGTATTGAAGGAATTGGGGTTTTGTCTAAATTTCCTATTTTAAAGATAGAGAAAAAGAAACTAAAAAAACATAAAGAAGATATATACAACTGTGGAAATTTACATATCAAGATAAAAGCGAACAAAATTGTTGATTTAATTGTGGTTCACTTTTCAAATAGTAATTATTTTAGTTTATTACATCTTCTTGAAACACTAAATTATATTAAAAATAAAAAAATAAAACCAGTAATCTTAGGAGATTTTAATATGTATGAAAGTGATGTTTTGCATGATTTAACACGAGATAATTTTAATAATTCTAGAGAGTATAAAAAATATATTTCTTACCCTGCAAGAAAATGGACTTTAGATTATATTTTGATTCCTAAAAATTGTAAATTTAAATCTTTTAAATCTGCAGGGTATGGATTGTCAGATCATAAAGTTTTAATCTCTTCCATAAACATAAAATGAAACTAATAAAAAAATTATAAAATGAAAATAAGAAAAGCAACAAAAAGAGATCTGAAAGAGATAGCAGAATTATCCTATGAGTATGGAAAATATGAGAATTCTCTAGATAAAAATGTTGAAGCTCCCGCATTAAAAAGATGCAGAGAATTAGACGAATATTTTATGAAATTGGGAACGATTTATTTTGTTATCGAAGAAGAAGGTAAGATTATGGGTGTTCAAAGTGTTAATATCCGTAAGCAAGGGAAAGAGAAAAAAGGAGTTTTGCACACGACAATTATAACTAAAGATGCTCGGAGAAAAAGCTATGGGAAAGCACTTGTGAATTATGCTATAAGATTTTTTAAGAAAAAAGGATGTTTAAGATTAGATACTTTTGTTCATTATAAAAACAAAAATGCTAAGAAATTTTGGGAGAAACAAGGCTTTGAAATGGAACAGGGATATATTGCAACTAAGAAATTAAAATGAAACTAACAAAAAACCAAGCACAAGAAATCTGTGAAAATTATTCTTTAGGAAAAATAAAGAAATTCAAATTAATGGGAAAAGGATTTGGAAATAATAATTTTGATTTTAAGACAGATAAAGGAAATTTTATCATAAGATTTGTTGGAGAAGATTTACCTCCTTACAAAAAAAGAACATTAAAGCTTGAGGTAAATACATTAATCTATGTAAGAAAAAAAGACTTTCCTTACAACACACCTTTCCCTTTAGAGAATAAAAATGGAAAAAGACTTTCTAAAATGGGAAAACAAATATATTGGGTGTATAAAAAGTTAGAGGGTAGTGTTAATGAAACAGTTAATGAGAAAAAGTTTAAAGAAATTGTCAAATTGCAAGCAATTTATGATAAATTAATTAAAAATTTTAAAGTTCATCGTGTAAAGGACGATTTTTTTACAAAAGTTTTGCCCACTGAATATTCTAAAATGAAAAAGATACAACCAAAAGATAAACTAGATAAACATATGTTAAAGAATATAGAATTATTCGAGGCTTATCAAAAAAAAGTTGCTAAAATAAAATTTCCAGGAAAGCCAATTGCAATACATGCAGACCTAAAACCCGAGAATATATTATTCAGAGGAAATAAAATAGTCGCATTACTTGATTTTGGAAATGTTAAAATTGAACCAAGAATAGTTCATCTAGGAACTACTGTGGATAGATTATGTTTTGATAATGGAAACTTTGATAAGAAAAGGTTTAGAATCTTATTAAGAGAATATGAAAAGACAAATCTCTTAACTAAAAAAGAAAAAGAATTAATTTACTATCCCATAATAAAAGATCTTTGTGGAAGTTTTTGGTGGTTTTATGCAAAGATGGATAAAAGAATAGAAATGAAAGAAAAAGTCGTAAAATTAATAATTAAAAAAATGAAATCTATTTCTGATGAAATTAAAAAAGTAAAATAAAAAATAAATTTATGACCTCAAAGTTAAGAAAGAATCTTTAGGTATTGAATCATAAACTCTTTCACATCCGGCTTTTGCATTCATGTGCATAACTGTCACATTACTATTAAGAACCCTCGCTAAAAGTCTTCTGCCCACAACACCCTTTTCTTTATCTCTTCCATAAATCATTGTTCCTTGAGCATATCTCCCTTGAATTTTACTCGGCCAAACTTGGTCATAATCTTTAGAAAGTTCATGTTGCAAAGCTAAACATAAAGCCTTTTCAGTATCTCCAACGATTATACTAAGATTTGTATTTGGATTCTTCAAAGAATCTAAAGCCCAAGCTAAATCCCAGTACTTTCTTTTCCAAGGAGGTAATTGTTCTGTTTTATTTTCCATAAATAATCTTACAAATTTAACTATATAAACTTTTCTATTTGTTACCACTGTACAATTAAATGGTAATTCAATTACATTAACAAAAACATTTAAATATTATCATTATTATGTTAATTATAATCATTATTATGATAATCTAATAAAATGGCTTTAATTCATGAACTTGACAAAAATAAAAATATGAGAATGCTTTTTGGTAGTCGTGAACTTGAAATAATCAAAAAACAACTTTTAGGAATTCAATTAACTCATTCAGAAACAACAAGATTATCAAGGGACATTAGAAAAAAGTTTCGAGCAATAAAAGAATTATCTGAACATTCAAATGAATTTGACTTAAAAAAAGGAGCAGAAATAAAATTTCTAATTGAAGAAGCAAAAGAAATTATTCTTGAGCATGCTTTCTCCTCGAGAATTAAAAAAATTATTATCTTCGGCTCCGCAGTAGAAAATAAATTAACATTTAGATCAGACCTTGATATCGCCGTTGAATTCATAAAAATAACCTCTAAGGAAGCAACAAAATTTCGAGCCCAGATTTCAGGGAAAGTTAGTAATAGAATAGATATTCAAGTTTATAATTTTCTTCCTGAAAAAATAAAAAAACAAATTAAAAAAAATCATAAAATAATTTATTCAAAATGAATAGAATAAAAGTTTAATGGGTTAATAATACAACAGAAACATTTAAGTATAACCGTATCTTAATTATTGTATGAGACGAATTCTTACCCAAAAACAAAAAGAAGAGATAATAATAAACTATATCAGAAAAAATCCCAAAACAACCACCAATGAAATAAAGAAAAATACGAAGTTACATATTGAAAGAATATTTGCAAATGGTATGGGTGAAGCATACAAAAAAGCAAAAGTAAAATTCCCGAGAAAATTTAAAAGAATGAATAAGGAAGAGCGAAGAAAGATTATTATAGATTTTATAAAAAAGAATCCAAAAGCTGGAGGACACACAATTATCCAAGAAACTAAAATAAATGTAGCTAATGCTTTCAAAAATATTGAGGAAGCTTACAAAGAGGCGAGAATAAAATACCCTCGGAAAATTGATAGAAGGACAAAGAAAAATAAGATAAAAGAAATACTTTCTGTTGTAAGAGAAAATCCCCAAATAACTATCCATGAACTTCGGATAAAAACAAATACCAAGCCCTATAATTTTTTTAAAGATATAGAAGAGATATATTCTAAAGCAGGAGTTAAAAGTATTCCTGGAAATGAAAAATGGAAAATTAAGAAAAGAAAAGAGATTATAAAATTCATAAAACAAAATTCTTTAGCAACCCAAAGAGAGATAAATAATAATTGTAAAACACATGTTCAAGATCTATTTAGTAAAGGTATTTTTGAAGCGTATGAAAAAGCAAGCATGCCTTTTCCTTTCGAGAGGTTGAAGTTATATGGTGTTGGAATAAAGGAAATTAGAGATAGGGCAAAGAATTTTGAAGAAGAGATAGCAATAAACCTTTCAGGATATGGTTCAGTTAATAGATTAGTAAAAACAAAAAGAGGATTTGCAGATATTATCTTTGAACGGAAAGGAAAAAAGGCGGTAATAGAAATTAAAGATTATAAAAATAAAGATATTTCAATCTCTCAAATTAAACAATTAAATAAATATCTCGAGGATTGCAATTGTAATCTGGGGTTTCTAATATGTCATAAAAAACCCAGAAAAGATAAATTTTTAATAGGTAAAAACAAGATATTTGTATTGATTAAGGAAGAATTAAAGCAAATTCCAAAATTAATGAGGATACGTAGTTAAATGGTTATAATTGCCGGCTCCAGAAATCTTCGGAGTAACCGGCAGTCGGGGGTTCGATTCCCTCCGTGTCCATACCATTCCTCCCAAAACTTTATAAACTAATATGAAATATATTTCATATGAAGTGCAACACATACCATATCTTTTTTAGAAATCTCGCTAATGAATTAAAAATAGAAATCATCACAGCATTAAAAGAGAAACCCCTTTCAGTAACAGAACTTTCAAAAAAACTCAAAATTGAACAAAGCAATCTTTCTCACGCTTTAGCATCATTAAGTCATTGTAACATTGTGCAAGTTGAACAGCAAGGCAAAAAAAGAATTTATTCTCTTAACAAAGAAACAATAGTTCCAATGCTCAAACTCATTGACAAACATAAATGCAAATACTGTCCAGGAAAATGAGAAAATTAATTTGCCCAAAGTGCGGGAGTAAGAAGGTAATTCGTCCAGTTCTTAGTCCTGCGGGTGCGGCATTTGCTGATGATCCTGGATGGAAATGTAGAGATTGTGGTTTCTGGGCTCCGGATTTTAATATTCATAAAGATAAAATGAAAATAAGAAAAGCGACTAAAAAAGATTTGAAAGAGATGTTAGAGATTATAAAAGTCAATAGTCCTAAGTATCCTATCCTTCAAGCAAAAAAAGAACTCAATGAAATGTTTTCTAAATCTTTGTTAAAACCCACTTATTTAGTAGCTGAAAAAGGGAAAGAGATTGTCGGGCTTGGGGGGTTTATTCAATCCTGGGCAGACAATATTGTGATTAATATGTTTTGGATTAATGTCCATCCTGAATGCTCCCAAAAAAATATAGGAACCAAAATAATTAATGAATTAATTAAAGAGATAAAAAAACTTAAGGACCCAAAAGCAAAATTAATAATAATCTCTACGAAGATTCCTTTGTTTTATAAGAAGTTCGGATTTAAGAAAATAACTAAATATGATAGAGAGTATATGTTAATGGAGAAAAAATTAAAATGAAAGGATTTGTTAATTTAGGAAAGAAGGGGTTTGCAACAACTAAAGAGATATTTGTAAGAAAAGATGTTTCTGAAGCACTAAAGAAAGCAAAAAAGTCTTTACCAGATGGATTTAATTTTAAAGTTTGGACAGGATATAGATCCCTAGAAGAACAGAGAAGACTTGTTGAAAAACTTGAGAAAAAATTCAAAAAAGAATTTCCAAAAAAGTGGCACAGTATGCTTGTTAAATATACTGGGGGTATGAGATGTTAAAACAAAAGAGTTTCCATTACATGAATCATCTGAGTGGATTTGCAATTGATTTAACTCTTGTTAAAGGAAAAAAAGAGTTTCCTCTTGGGGGGATTGATTTTTCTGAAAAAGACCATATTAACTATTATGAAAAAAAGAAAAATTTGACTAAAAAAGAAGAAACAATTAGGAACAATAGAAGAATTCTAAAGAAAGTTATGAGAAAGTCTGGATTTGAGGTTTATGCCCCTGAATGGTGGCATTGGGGGTATTCAAAATGAAAATCTATCTTGACAATGCAGCAACAACAAAAGTCGACGAGAAAGTTGTAAAAGCAATGCAACCATATTTCACAGAAAAATTTGGGAACCCGTCGTCATTGCACTTTGCAGGAGAAGAAGCACGACGAGATTTAGAAAATGCACGCGAAACAATTGCAAAATCCGTGGGCGCAAAATACAAAGAAATAATTTTTACAGGTTCAGGGACAGAAGCAAACAACTTCGCACTAAAAGGTCTGTTCTGGAAAAACTTCCCAAACAAAAACCACATCATTACAACAAAAATAGAACACGATTGCATTTTACAAACTTGCAAATGGCTGGAAACTCAAGGAGCAAAAATAACTTATCTCGACGTGTGTGACAAAGGATTCGTGAATCCACAAGACTTGCTCGAGGCAATCACAGATAAAACATTTTTAGTTTCAATCATCCACGGAAATAACGAAGTCGGCACAATCCAGCATATAGAAAAGTTAACAAAAATCTGCAACGAGAAAAATATTTTGTTTCATACAGATGCTTGCCAAAGTTTCACAAAAGTTTCAATAAATGTCAAGAAAATAGGAATTGATTTAATGACAATTAATGCACACAAAATTCACGGACCAAAAGCCATCGGAGCATTATATATTCGAGAAGCCATAAAAATCACACCCTTGCTCCACGGAGGAGGCCAAGAATTCAAACTTAGAAGTTCAACAGAAAACACAGCAGGAATAATTGGTTTTGCAAAAGCAGTAAAAATTGCATCAAACAGCGACGTAAAACAAATGAAAAAACTCCGAGATTATTTTATTCAAGAATTATTAAAAATCCCAAACACAAAACTCAACGGAGCAACAGGCGAAGAAAGATTATGCAATAATATAAATCTCTCTTTCAAAAATATCGAGGGCGAAGCAATCGGAAGTTTCCTAAATGCAAAACAAATTTTCATATCAACAGGAAGCGCCTGCTCATCAAAATCCCTTGAGCCAAGCCACGTGCTCACAGCATTAGGAATGTCTCCATTAGAAGCAAACTCTTCAATAAGATTAAGTATTTCAAAATATACAACAAAAAAAGAAATAGATTTTGCACTCAAAGAAATTAAAAATACTGTCGAGAAATTGCGGAGGATGAGTCCGTTGGTGGGAAGATGAAAAAAGAAAATTATCACACACATACAACAGGTTCAGATGGAAGATTGAAACCTGAAGAATTGATTAAATTAGCTATTAAAAAAAAGTTCGATGTTATTGCAATAACAGATCATTATAGAAATCCCCCAGGATTTAGGAAATGGGGAAATGAACATTATTCTCAAGAACATTATGATTTGATAGTTAACTTAAAGAAAAAATATAAAAACAAGATTAAGATTCTTGTAGGTGTTGAATTTGATTGGATTTCAAAATATAAAAAATGGATTAAGAAAGAAGCAAAAAGAAGAAAATACGATTTGAAAATTATCTCTATTCATTGGATTCGAAAAGGTGAAAAGTATGCTCCCATCGAATGGAAAGAGGAAGAATTTGAAAAGTCTGTTAAAGCTTTTGGAGGAAGTAAAAAAGTTGTTAAGCAATATTACAAGGATTTGAGGGAAGCAATTAAAACAGGACTTTTTGATTCTGTTGGCCATATAGATATTATTAAAATGTGGAATAAAGATAATAAATATTTTTCTCCTGAAGAAAAATGGTATAAAAAAGAAATTACAAAAACTCTTAAATTAATTTCTAAAAATAAAATGAAATTAGACTTGAATACTTCTGGCTGGAGAAAAACTACAGAAGAACAATCTCCTAGCTTAGAGATAATTAGGGAAGCAAAGAAATTAAATATTCCTCTCTTAATTGGAACTGATGCTCACAAATCTGAACAATTAGAAGCAGGACTTAAAAAAATTAAATTAATGAAAATATGAAACTTGAAACAGAAATAAAAAAAGGAAAAGATGTTTCGTCTTACCTTAAGAGAAGTTGGAATAAAATAATGAAGAAGACTTTTGGTAGTAGCCCCCTCGAAAATTTTTCTAAAGATATCTTTTTTAAAGTTAAAGATGAAAAAAAATTAGTTGTAATGGGGGCATTGACTCCTGTGAGAATAAAATATTTAGGTAAAACTTATAATATTCTTGGAATTACTGAGATAGTTGCTCTAAAAAGAAAAAAAGGTTATGGTAAAATCTTAATGCAAGAAATTTTAAAGTATGTTGAAAAAACTGGTAAAACCGCAGTTGGATTTACAGGAGATAGAACCAGTCCTTTTTACAAAAAATGTGGTCTAAAAATAAAACCAGGAATGGTAAAGAAATTTGTTTACACCCCAAAAAATAAAGCAGAAGAAAAAGAAGTTAAGTATGCTCTAAAAAATGATAGTGATGTGATTTATATTGAAAGGAAAGACAAATTCATAACAAAAGTCGCCTCAAGCAAATTAAATGTTCAACTTCCTTGTATGTATTGGTAAAATGAAAAAAATAACCCCCTCTACAATGCTCAACGAAATAATGGAAATAAACCCCAATGCAGCAGAGCTTTTGTTTGAAGTTGGAATGTTTTGCATTGGTTGTCCAGCAGCAGCACAAGAAACTCTCGAAGAAGGTTGCAGAGCCCACGGAATGTCAAGTAAGCAAATAAATGAATTAGTTGATAAGCTGAATAAAATAAAATGAAAATAACAAACACAGAAGCTAAAAAAATATGTGCAGATTTTAGTCTCGGAGAATTTAAGAGCATTAAACCAATTAAGGGGGGATTATCTAATTTTAATTTTTCTTTGAAAACAAGCAAGGGGGAATTTGTGGTTCGGGGAATTGGACAAAAAATAACTCCAAATAAAAAAGAAAGATTAACAACAGAATTTAATGTAATGGAATTTTTAACAAAGAAAAAATTTCCATATTTTGTTCCTTTGCCCATTAAGAATATTGAAGGCAAGAGATTACACCAAATAAATAACAAAGATTTTTGGGTTTACGAGAAAATCCCTGGCAAGTCAATAATAAAATTTTCTGGTCAAAGAGAATCCAGGCAGGTTAGAGAATTAGCAAAAGCATTGGCAACCTATCATAAATATGTTGGGAGATTTCAAACTAAAGAGAGTGGTTTTCAAAATTATCTTAAATGGGTTTTAGAAATAACTGAAGCGATTAATCCAAAGAAACCCATAGACAAAACAGATAAATTAGCACTAAAAGAAAAAGAATTCTTCAAAGAGATAATCCTTCAAGGAATTAAACAAAATTACTCAAAAAATATCCTCCCATTACATAGTGATCTAGACCCTTCAAATGTTCTCTTCAAAGGAGATAAAATTATAGCGATAATAGATTTTGATGATTTAGAATACGGTCCCCGAGCCAGAGATGTAGCGATTTCAATTAGAGATACTTGCACAATAAAAAATAAACTAGACAAAGAAAGAGTAAAAACCTTCTTGAAGGAATACGAAAAAATAAACTCTTTGACTAAAGATGAAAAAGAGGTGATACCATTTTTAATGTTGGTCGAGAATGCAGGGTTTTTTTCTTGGGTTTATGGGAGCATGAAAAAAGAAAAACAAAACAGATACAAATACATGTTAGAGATGTCAAGATTAAGTTATAATATAATTAAAGATTACCTTAGAAGAAAATGAAAGAAATAGAAATTAAAATACTAGAAATTAGCCCAGTCAAGATAAGAAACATGCTCAAAAAGAATAAGGCTAAATTTGTAAAAAGAGTTTTACAAAAAAATAATATTTATTCAAATTTTTCTGCAAAAAGAAAAAAGACTTTAGTAAGGTTAAGGCAAGAAGGAAGCAATTGCTGGCTTACTGTAAAGGGCCCCAAGAAAATAATTAATAATCATAAAGTAAGAAAAGAATATGAAATGAAAATTAAGAGTTTTGAATTTGGAGAGAAAATGCTGAATCTCCTAGGATTCAAGAAAATTTCTCATGATGAAAGAAAGAGAGAATACTATAAGCTTAAATCTTGTTCAGTTGAGATAATTAAGTTACCAAAAATCCCAATTTTTTTAGAAATAGAAGGGAATGAAAAAAATATACTTAAAGTTGCAAATCTTCTTGGTTATTCTGAAAAAGATTATTTTAATGGGCATCCTCAAGATAAATACAAAATAAAAGATAAATTTTTGGAGTTTGAAAAATGACCCCCAGACTTTCTTATTCAAAAAAAATCATGAAAGAATTCCTAAACCCAAAAAACCTCGGAGAAATAAAAAACCCCGACGGAGTTGGACAGGTTGGAAATCCCAAGTGTGGGGATATAATGCACATTTTTATCAGAGTCGGAGACCAGGGAAAAAAAACAGAATTTCTAAAAGATGTTAAGTTCAAAACATTTGGTTGTGGCGCAGCAATAGCATCCTCGTCAATTCTAACACAAATAGCAAAAGGAAAAAAAATGCAACAAGCAAAAAAAATAACTAATAAAGATGTTGCAAATAAACTTAAAGGAATGCCCCCAATAAAATTGCATTGCTCAAACCTTGCTGCCGATGCTCTGCAAAAGGCAATTGAGGATTATCGAGGGAAAAAGAAATAAATCCAACGAAGTAGTTCGGGAATTTGAGGGAAAAACATTAATCCAAAAAGTAAACTTCACAACATTTATTCAACTATATTAAAATATCTCCTTTATTCTTTTCTATCAATAGAGTTTCACCATCCACCAACCTCATAACTTTCTTTCCAGTTTCTTCTTCAAAATTAGAAATAACCTCTTCGTCATCTTCAGTATAATGCGGGCTTATTCTTTTATTAGTAATTCTCAATCCCGTCAAATCTTTTAATCCAATATCATTCTCATCCCAGCCATGCTTTATTCCTGTAACATCAATATCAGGACCCATAATCATGCTTCCCGCACTAACACCAACATAAACTTTTCCGCTTTCAACAAATTCCTTAATCACTTTATCAAAACCACTCTCTCTAATTCTATGTAATAAATAAAATGTATTCCCTCCACAAACATACATAACATCAAAATCATCCAACCCCTCCAACTCATTCCCAAGATTATAATCAACAATATCTTTTTTCTTAATTCCCAAATCCAAAAGTTCTTTCTTAGACTCCGCAACATAATACAACTCCTCTTCTGTTCTCGAGGCTGTCGGCACAAACAAAATTTTTATTTCAGAAGCAGGCTTGTCAACCAATTTCAAAAATTCCTTTCCAATTTTATCATTATCAATTCCTGATGAGGTTAATAGTAGTTTCATATAATAGTTGTTCAATAAGATTATTTAAATTTTCCCAAAACATTTTTATACCACCCTTCCCTATAATCTCCATGGAAAAAAGAGTGATGATTTTATTCTTAGTAGGAATTCTTTTAATCTCCCCCTTTGCACTCGCGCAAGAACAAACTCAAACATATTCAGGCTTCGAGAAATTCTTCGACAATGCTAAAATGTTTTTTTCTTCAGGAGACAATAAAGTAAATTTAGCATTAGAAATTAGAGAAAAAGAAATTGATTCTGCAATCGAAAATAATAATCAAGGAAATTCAGAAGATATGTCTAAAAATCTCGAGGGTGCATGGAAAAAAATCCAAGTTGTGCAAGAAAAGGTTTCAACGAATACAGCAGAAAAAGTAAAAGCAAGTTCCAACGAAATTCGAGAAAAAATACAAAATCAACAAAACCTCCCAGACGATTTTGATGTTTATGTTTTGGAAGAAGAAAAAACAGGGCTTACTGCAGAATGGGTTGTGGAAAAAAGCATGGGCGAAGAAGGTAAAGAAGGACAAACATTAGGGAGAGAAGTAGAAGTACTTTACGAAGTTGATGGAGAAATAGTAGTTAAAATTGAAAACAGAATTAATGAGATTGACAAGGAGATTGCAGAATGGGTCGTTGAACATACTTATGCAGAGGGAACAACCGCGGGCGGAGAATCAGGAGTTGTTGTAAAAGGCGGATTAACTCGTGTGGTAAAAACAGAAATCGCAAATGGAGACAATGGATTAAAACCAGAAGTCAAAACTTACATAGATGTTGTAAAGAGTGAAATGGCAATAGATGTGGACAAAATAGATCCAGATGCGACTCAAAAGTCTTCTACCCAAAATATAGTTGATGATGGTCCTTGCAAAGAAGGAGAAGAAAATTGTAATAATGATGTTGCTCCAGGACCAGACGGAATTGTGGGGGTTCAAGGAGCTACAAACAATATTGATGAAAGTCCTGGAGGAATTGACAGCAGTTATGCTGAAGGAACAACTGCAGAGGGAGATTCTGGAGATAGTAGTGATTCTGGAAGTGAAAGTTCAGGCGAGTCTGGGGGAGATTCCGGAGGAGACAGCGACGGTGATTCTGGAATGACTGGCGAAGTAATAAAATATTCTAATTCAGAGAATATTTTTAAGAAATTTTTTAATAGATTCTTTTAAGATAAAAAAGATAGGATTATTTTACCCTAAGTTTTTATTTAACCAACCCCAAAACATTTATTTACTCTTCTCTCTAAATTTTATTATGACAAAACAAAACTCTTTGGAAATACACAAAAAATTAAAAGGAAAATTAGAAATAAAAAGCAAGTTCCCACTTAAAACAAAACAAGACCTTTCACTAGCGTACACTCCAGGAGTTGCCGAAGTTTCTTTAGAAATTCATAAAGACAAATCCAAGGTTTATGATTATACAATTAAATCAAACAGCGTTGCTGTAATCTCTGATGGTTCAGCGGTTTTGGGTTTAGGAAACATCGGTGCAGAAGCATCTTTGCCTGTAATGGAGGGAAAAGCAATTTTATTCAAGGAGTTCGCAAACATTGATGCATTTCCAATCTGCCTAAAATATCAAGACACACAAAAGACAATAGAAACAATAAAAAACATCGCACCTGTTTTTGGCGGAATAAATCTCGAGGATTTCAAGGCACCAGAATGTTTTGAAATCGAACAAGCTCTGCAAGACATTGGAATCCCTGTAATGCACGACGACCAACACGGAACAGCAGTTGTCGTTTTAGCAGGATTAATCAATGCATTAAAATTAGCAAAAATAGAAAAACCAAAAATAATAATTAACGGAGCAGGTGCAGCAGGAACTGCAATAACAAAAATCCTCCACAAATATGGTTTTGAAAATATAATTGTAGTTGACAGCAAGGGAATAATTCATAAAAAAAGAGAAAATTTAACTCAAGAAAAAAAACAACTCTCTGAAATTACACAAGGCAAACAAGGAGATCTTACCTCAGCACTAAAAAATGCAGATGTATTCATAGGAGTAAGCAAACCAGATATTTTAACCCCTGAACTAATAAAATCAATGAACAACAAACCAATTATCTTCGCACTTGCAAACCCCACACCAGAAATAATGCCAGACATTGCAAAAAAAGCAGGAGCATTTATCGTCGCTACAGGAAGGTCAGATTTCCCAAATCAGATAAATAATGTCTTAGCATTTCCAGGAATTTTCCGAGGAGCATTAGATTCTGGAGCAAAACAAATCACAGACAAAATGAAACTTGCAACTGCAAAAGCACTTGCAAACTTAATAGAAAACCCGGAAATTGAAAAAATTCTTCCAGACCCATTTGACCAGAGAGTTGTTTTAGCAATCTCAGAAGCTGTCAAGAAAAATAAATAATCTAAAAAATAAACAATATACAAACCGACCCCTGTTTTTCAGCCGTAGGCTATTCTATTAATTACTTTATTAATATCGAGCCAAAGCAGGCTGTCCCACATTCCAAAGAATTATTAACTAAAATAAAACTAAAATTCA
>CAZRXO010000002.1:0-29331 GCA_964604105.1 Candidatus Woesearchaeota archaeon
TGCTGTTATGATTATTTATTAAAAAAACCTAAAAACTTTTGAGGGGTGCTATAGATATTAGCTCTTTCCGCAATCTATATATACTTAAATTTTGTAAACTTTCTATGGGAAATACAAGAAGAGTAAAAAAAGGCCATCAAAGAGGTATGCACAAAAGAAACAAAAGTGGAAAGAAACCAATGTGTGCAGAACAGAAAACAGAAAGAAAGAAAATTGCAGAGGCAGATAGAGAAAGGTCAAAATTAGATTTAGCAAAAAAGCAGAAGGCTAAAAAATAATTCTATTCAATAATCTTAAGAAATTTCATACTAAAAAGATATCCCAATAAGAACCCTTAAACTCTAAGACAGAAAAATCAATAAGATTTCTATAATTCACCGGGTCTACACTTATCAAGCTCTTATCTAATGCTTTATCTGCATCATTCATGGCTGAGATATAATCCTCTCTAAATATTTTGGTAATTATTATTGGAGGGTATCCTGATTTCTCTAGGAGATAATTCATTAAAACTCTTCCTGTTCTTCCATTACCCTCTGAAAACGGATGAATTTTCTCAAATTTATGGTGGAACAATACTGCTAAAACAAAAGGATTAATCTTAGTCTTATTTTCCTTATACCAACCAAACAAAATTTTTATGTCTTCTTTAATATATCTCGCAGGAGAAGGTTTAAATGGCTGACCAAGAATTTTAATCTCATGAGATCTAAAGCCAGTTCGTTTATCAATATTTTCTAATAACATATCATGTATTTTAATAATAAGATTTTCATCTATCCTTGGAGATTTCTCTCTTAAAAATAATAATACTTTTTTAGTGTTTTTCAAGTCATAAACCTCTCTTAGAGTTTTATTTTTTGGAATTTTATCCTCTGAAAATAACTCGCTTGCCTCTTTTAGATTAATAGTATTTCCTTCTATAGAAGTGCTATTTACTGAGAAGCTCAGAATAAAGTTTTCAAATATCTCTCTCTGAGTTAGTTCATCTAATTTCAAAAGTTTATTTTTATAATGAATAAGAATAGCACTTATTTCTTCTTGTTGCTCTTTTGAAAGATATTTGTCTTTTCTGAATTTCAGCTTTTTAGCTTTTTCTAAGTAAATGTTTCTATCTAAAAAATTCTTTAGGGTCTTGTAGGAGCTTCTTATTTTACCTTTGTACTTTCTCTCTAAACTATCAAGGTTAATTTTAGACAAATCACTTCCAAGATTGCACAAATCCTTTGTAATAACTTTATTATCTTTTCTAACAGACATTCGTAAAGTATAATATTTCTTGCCTCGAACATTTTTTGTATGTATAAATACCATAATAAATCATAGAAATTAGAATATTTAAATCTTTCCCCTTACATCTTATTATCGTATTGTAGGGGGAAGAAGAATTACTTTCGGTGTACAATTTTGTGCCCACTTAATCGACAAAAAGAGTTACGCCCCGACCGGGAGTCGAACCCGGGTTTCATGCGCGACAGGCATGTGTCTTAGCCGTTGGACAATCGAGGCATTCAAAAGACACCTAACGGTTTCTTTTGTAAGCTTCCCTTAAGTTAGACTTAGGGTTAATTAATCTTATTAAAGTTAACTTTTAAAGTTTACTAAACGCCCCGAGCAGGAATTGAACCTGCGCGCCCAAAGGGCCCGGTTTAGCAAACCGGCGCAATAACCACTATGCGATCGGGGCATAATTATTACAGAACTATTAAGGTTTTAAAGATTATCTATTTGTAAAATTACTTTTTTTCGGGGTTATTAAGAATTATTTGATTATAATAAATTTATCTCTCCCGGAATTCTTTGCTTTGTAAAGTCCTTGGTCTGCCCGAGTTTTTATTAAAGAACTTGTATCATCTTTTCTATATCTTGTCAATCCGCCACTAATTGTTAAATTATATTTTTTAAGAAAAAAATCTTGCTTTATTGCATTTCTTATTCTTGAAGTTATTCTTCTTGCTTTCATCAAACCTGTTTCAGGAAATAAAATTATAAATTCTTCTCCCCCAAATCTCGCCACAATGTCGAATGTTCGTGTATTCTTAACGACAATTGTTGCTAATCGTTTTAGCATGTCGTCGGCTTTGACGTGCCCGTAGGTGTCATTTATTTTTTTAAAGTGGTCTATGTCTAAAATAAATAAACAAAAATTCTTTCCTCTTCTGGCTTTTTCTACTTCCATATTTAAAAGTGTCTCAAAAAAATGATTATTATACAAACCGGTTTTTTGGTCTGTAATTGCTTTTATATAAACCTCATAAATTGAACTGTTTAATTCTTTTAATGTTGTCTTTAGTTTTTTCTTGAGAGATTTGTCTTTTATTTCAGAAATTTTTTTATCTAATCTCTTGATTAATTGACGATATTCTGTTTTCATTTGGGAAAAACGAAAAATTAATTTTTAAAGGTTGTGTTTAACTATCTAAGTGTGTTATCCAAAAAGTAGGCTATTCTTATTTAGATTCTCTCTTCCCAGCTTCTTTCACAAAAGCAAAATCATAAGTAACTCTTTTAACCTCAAACTTTTCACTAGGAAATTCCCCACTATTTGGAATTTCAACTTGTTTATTTCCATTGGTTTCACCCTGATAAATCCCATTATGCGAATTTTTTGCAAAGTAAAATACAGGATTTTTAATAAAAATAGAATCTGCATAAACACCAATTGCCACACCTTCTATTTCCTCGATTTCTTTTTCACAACTAACAACCTCATCTCTACAAATACCCTCCACTGCAAGTTTTTTCTTAAAATAACAATCTTTTCTTAAAATAAAATGAACAATATCCCCAATCACAAAATCCACATTGTCTTCTAAAGCTTTCTTTCCCATAATTTCCATAAAAATTTATTAGCTTTTAAAATATTTCTATACTCAATCCCTTCTTTCATCAACAGGCTCAGCTACAAAAAAGGCTTTATTCGAGCTCGCTTCTTTAATTTCACCATCTTTTTCATAGAATGCTGTTGCAGAAGGAAGAGCAAACTTTCCTAAAACACCAACCTTAGAATAAACAATATAACTCAAAATCCTAACCTCACCAGCCTCTAACTTTTCAAATCCCCACTCAATCTTTCTATTTTTCTCATCAATTTTCTGGGGTCTTTCAATCCCAAATTTCTCATATAATTTAACTAAACCAGGCAACCTATCAACCACAGTCACCTTCTCTACATATTTTCGCGCCTTAACAAAAATACTAACTTTCAAAGCAAATTCCCCGCCCTTAGCTTTCACAAAAGTCACTTTCTTTCTTAGAACAACATTTGTCATTGAATACTGCTTTACAAAACCAACAACCACCACAATAAAAATAATCAACAATAAAGGAAACAACCAATTTGTTTTCACAGCAACTTCTAAAACCTCGTCGGGGTTGAGGATTTTTTTCCAAGTATAAGAAACAGTAAATCCTTCTCTATCAACAATATCTGGCTCAGGACTAAAACTTGTAAACAACCTTGAAAAAATATTTTTCTCAACATAAACCTCCGCATCTTGTAAAACATTTCCGTCATTTATTTTCTTAATAATTTTAGTATCAACAAAAAATCCATAATTCTCTTCTTCAGTCAACAAAGAATCCTTTTCCTTAAAATCAATAATCCCGCTAATATCTGCTTTTTTTCCACCAACTTCAATCTCTGCGTCAAGAGTATAAAAACCCGCCATTAATTTCTTAAATTCTTCCTTATTCAATTCAACTTCAAACTCCTTTCTTTCCTTGAACCCAAGCTCAACTTTTTTTTCTAAATCAAAAAAAGCAGAACTAAATACCACATCAATTTCTCCAAAATTAAAATTTCTTGTATTCTCAATATAAACATCAAAAGAATTTTTCTTCTCATCAAAATTACTCGCACCAATTTCAAGACCATCTCCTAATTCAATTATTTCAAAAACCAATTTATCTGTTATCTTCCCCCCAACAGATTCAAGAATAAAATATTCAAATTTATAATAACCAATATAATCAAGATTTTCTCGAGGGTAAATTTCTAATTGCACTTGTTTTGTTTCTCCCTTTTTAATTAAAACCCAATCCTCGGGTTGCATTTCAAAAGCCAATAAATTACTAAACTTAAAACTCCCATCAGCCCCCTCATTTGTTATCTCAAAATCAAAAACCGCAGGCTTATCAATTCCAGAAACCATCACTTCGCCTTTACTAATTTTTTCTACTACCAAATCCATTGCCAAAACACCAGGCAAAACCAATAGCAAAACAACCAAAAACAATATCTTTTTCATATAATCAAATAACATAATTTCTATATAAAGATTTCTGTGATTTACTTCTGACCTTCCATTGTGAGAAATGCTTTTGCTTGCTCCAAGAATTCATTAGAATCTGAGAACAACTTTTCTTCCATTTGGTCAATTCTCGAAGGAATCACCCATTTTTCATAAACACTTCGAAGAAATTTTCTAAAAGCATCTTTTTCAAATTTCCCTTCATAATCCCGTATCAAAGTTCCTGCAAGCCGAATCTCAACACTACCTTCATTTGTTTTAATTTTTTTCCCACCTTGATTAATTTCAACATTTTTTAAACCAAGAATTCTCCACTTGACAACAACCTTAAATTGAAAATAATCTGTAACTTTTTTATAACCTTCCCATTCAATCTCAACTTCCTTTGCATCCCCCGCCAACTTTTCTTGATATTTTTTTTCTGTTACATCAAGCCCAAAATCTTCAACAAGCCAATCATGACAAAACTGGTAAAAATCTTTAAAATGGAAAAATCCCGTATACTTTGTTTTAGTGCTAATTAGTTTATCCTGTTCTGCCATTTATCTTACCCCGATTATATATAATAAAAGATTTCCATTTAAATATTTATTGATTACATAGAATTAGCACAAGATTCACAAATCATCATTCCATTAAAATTCTGCAGAATATCTGGATTACCACATTCTTCACAAATTCCTTGAACAACAGAATTTAAATCTCTACTTCTAACCCTCTTTAATTTTGCAGATTGTTCTTTAATTTTTTCTATCTCCTCTAATTCAGAATAAACTTCTGGATTAAAATTTAAAATATCTTTAATTGTAATCAACCCAACAAGTTCACCATTATGAATAACAGGTAATCTCTCAAATTTCAATTTTTTCATTTTCTCCCAGGCAATTTTAACAGAAACATTTGGCTTTATCGTCGCTAACTTCCTTGGAGAAACATCAATTGCCTTAACCTCCCTTAAATCTTTTACATCTTTTTTCGATATCGCCCACATAACATCTTTATTAGAAATAAGTCCCACAAGCCGTTTATCTTGCACAAGAAGTATACTTCCAATTCGTTTACTGACCATTTTCCGAACACAATCTAACAAACGTGCATCAGGTTTTGCCGTCAATGGCTCCCGAGTCATTATATCTGAAACAAGCAATTTATTCATCATTTTATCATTTTTCAGAGTCATTAATTATATATAAATATTATTCAATACTCGACAATGGTGTTAAAATGCAACAATCTTTAAAAGAGTAATTTAGTAAGTATGCCCGGCACATAAAATCTTATAATCAATCTTTTTCATTTTTTCTAAAGATCCCTTCATTTTTTCAGGTAAACTATTTGGCAAATCAGTTCTTCCAATATATCCATTATCAAAAATATGGTCTCCTGAAAACAAAACCTTTTCCTTCGGCATAAAAAAAACAACACTTCCTTTTGTGTGCCCCGGCACTCCGATAATTTCAAATTCTTTCATATCAAATTTCTCTAAAGGTAAAATACCCTCGACCTTTCTATCTTCTTCACTTTCAAATTGGTTCGCAAAAACTTCTTCAAATTTTTCTCCAACAAAACTTTTTAATTTATTCTTAGGCAAATCCTTGCTAAAAGCCCGATTCAAAATCTTTTTTTCAAAATCAAGTTTACTTCCATAAACTTTCGCATTTTTGAAAATCTTCACATTTCCAGTATGGTCAAAATGATTATGTGTCAAAAGAACAACATCAATCTCCTCTGGTTTCAAATCCAATTCTTTCAAAAGATGTTTTAATTCAATACGATTAACAAAAGAACTCGTGTCAATCAAGATATTTTTACCTCGAAGTTTAACCAAATAAACAGTCGAACCAAATAATTTGAAAGTTAATTTCCAAATATTCTTCTTTACTTCAGTTATCATCTTAAATCAAGGACTCAGCAAATTTTGTAATTACTTTTGATAATGAATAATCTGCATTAGGGGGGATAAGTAATGCCTGATCAAATGCAATTTTCCCAATTGAATCCTGAAGCCAAGATTTATTTACTTTCACTAAAAAAACTGCATCGTTTTTATTTGACATTTCAGGATGAGGTTGAACACCATATTTAATAGAACCATCTTTACAAATGATTTTATATGCATGAATAAAGTTATCTCTAGTAGCAAGTATAATTGCTTCTTTTACATTTCCTCCACTTGGAAGTATTTTAACATAATCTGAATGTAATTGTGAACCAAAAAAAGAGGCAGGCAAATTTTTAAAAACCTCATCTCTTTTTCCATCTTCACTAAGTTTATGCTCTAAATATCCTGCTTCTGTTTGAGGAATTTTTCCAAGATCTCCCCCCATCATATGAATCATTAATTGGGCACCAAAACAAATTCCAAACATATTCCCTTGATATTTAGATAATTTTTTAACAACTCTCTCAATAGAAACATAATCTTCTCCTTCAATAGAATTATCTCTTACCATTCTTTGGTAATCCGTTGCAGATAATCTTGAACCTGAAAGTATCAATGCACTATATTTAGATAAATCAAAATCCTTCTTAAAAAATAGTCCTTCACATTCAATATTCCTTGGAATTAATTTGCTTATTCTTTTAACATAATTTCTCTTATCTGGCTCTTGATCAGGATTAAAGTCAATAATTCCAATTTTTTCTTTTACATTTTTAGGCATATTAAAAAGTCCACTTAATCATTTATATATTTTCTTATTAAGTCAAAACAGCATAAAGAACACAAGCCACAATAATCATCGAAGCTACTAAATTTCTCCAATGAATTTTTTCCCGCAAAAATTTATATGCAAAAGCATAAACAAAAATCGGCCCAAGCATAAACACCAAAGTTGTTGAAATAACACCCAAACTCAAATAACCATAATAAACAGCGACCCTATAAAAAACCCAAATCAATCCAATAAAGAAAATCTCCCACCGAACATTTCTACTTAACTTAGAAAAATGCGGTCGAAAAATTAAAAAACTAATAAAAAAAACACCAAGAGACCTAAGAAAATAAAAACTAATAGGAGAATAAAAATCCAAAACCAACATAGAGATAACTAATTCCGAGGCATAAAAAAAACTCCCAACAATTGCAGCAAGAAAATACTTATTCATGTCAAAATGATGTTTCTTAACATGCGAAAAAACCAAAGCACCAACAGCAATAAATGCAGGGATAATAACTTTGGTATTTCTTGCAAATAATTCTGTTCCAAAAATATAACTAAACATAATCGCAAGAAGAATCACAAACAAAGGCTCAAGAACCTTCGCAGGCTCGAGATTTTCAACCTTTTCCCACTTCATTGCATAAAGCGCAAACACATTCGCTAAAACAGAAAATCCAATAACCGCCAAAAAAATAACCACATTCCAAAACTCCAATGCCCCAGAGTCAAATTTCCAGAAAAAATAAAGAAGAGGCAACATAATAATAACAATCACCAAAAACATCGCGACCTGATAAAGTCGAGTACTCACTCGCTTATGTTTCAAAACATGCTTCTGTAAAACAGTCCCACCACCTAAAGCAACTGCACCTAAAACCGGAAGCCAATACATTTCATTATCACCATTTTTATAAAATAAAAAAGGAAAATTAGTATATAAAATTAATGAATTAATTTTATAGATGCGCGGACCGGGACTCGAACCCGGGTCACGACGTTGGCAACGTCATATACTAACCACTATACTATCCACGCTTTGCTGGATTGTATTTGAAGCGATGCAATATCGCGTAAGTATACTATCCACGCTTAATTATTTCTAAGAATCAAACTTTAAAAAACTAATTAATTGAAAAATGGTCCCAGTCGGAATCGAACCGACGATCTACTCGGTGTAAACGAGTCGTCATAACCACTAGACCATGGGACCTGAATTATAATCTTATTGATATGGACCACGAAAACTTCCATCAACACTATATCTTGCGACATTTGTGGAATAAGAAACTAAACCATATTCTGGATTAATTGAATAAATCCTTGTACCATAACTTCCTTCCATAAAAGAATATCAGCAAGTTTTCTTAAAAACCTTTCTGTCGTAACATTTAAAAGTAATAAATCCATTTTTTTAACATGACAGATGACGACAATTCTATACCAGGTATGGAAGTAGACCACAAATACCAAACAAAAAATCCTGCTATCCCAGAAAATCCAGAAAAAATTCAAAAAGAAATGGAAAAAACAAAAAAGGATTTAGATAAATTAAAAGGATTCATCATAAAAAAATATCCGTCCACATTATCTCTAAGTGTTTTGCCCCCACAAGCAATGAAACTTTTTGTCGACGAGGAAGAAATCCCAAAAGAAACCGAAAAACACACGCACCTCTATATGATTATTCCTGAAGATAAATTAAAAGAAGCCCAAAAAATAAAAGAAGCCATAGTTAAAGAAATGGCAAAATTAAAACAAAAATTATGGTTACAAATTAAAACACCCGTCGATGTTTGGGAAATTTGCTTAGATTCAAAATTCGAATTAACTCAAGCAATTGCAATGTCTTACCCACTTTACGACAAAGGTTTCCTCGGAGTTTTGCGATTAGCAGAAATACATAAATCA
Source organism: Candidatus Woesearchaeota archaeon (assembly GCA_964604105.1). GTDB lineage: Archaea > Nanobdellota > Nanobdellia > Pacearchaeales > GW2011-AR1 > CAYZVU01. The sequence goes on from CAZRXO010000002.1 coordinate 8,825, forward strand.
TTAGTTTTACAAAAATTCGAAAAATATGTTGTATCATATATTTTTGCCGGAAGTTATTTACGAGGAGAAGCAAAACAAGATTCAGATATTGATGTTTCAATAATCATCAATGACACCGACGTAAAAAGAATGCCCAGATTAGAACTTAAAGAAAGATTACGGGGAATTATTTACCAATACCTTGCAGAAGCAAAAGCCTTGGCAGGAGTAAAAAACGATTTACATATTCAAACTTGGCTATTAACAGATTTTTGGGAATCTGTAAAAGATGCTCATCCTGTTATTTTTGGTTTCATTAGAGATGGTGTCCCAATTTACGACAGGGGAACATTCATGCCTTGGAAAGCTCTTCTAAAAATGGGTAAACTAAAACCCTCACCAGAAGCATTAGATATGTATATGTCAATTGGAGAACGAGCAATGAAAAGAGCACAAGCAATGTTACTCGACATTGTTGTTCAAGATATTTTTCACGGTGTTTCAAACCCAAGTCAAGCTTTACTAATGCTTTATGGATTACCTCCCCCAAATATCCCTGAAACCGTCAAAGAAATGAAAAGAGTTTTTGTAGATAAAGAAAAGATACTTGAAAAAAAATACACAGATTTCCTCGAGGAAGTTATGATTAAATATTACAAGGGTTGGGAACATGGAAAAGTAAAAGAAGTTTCAGGAAAAGATGTTGACAGATTATTAAAATCAATGGACGAATATTTGAAAAGATTAGGAGAATTAAGAAAAGAAATTGAAAAAAGAGCCCAAGAAAAAACAATCGAGCAAGTTTATGAAAGTGTTTTTGGAATGTTAAAACCAATGACCGGCCAAAAATCACAACAAGCAGTTATTGAAGCGTTTGAAAAGAATTTTGTAAAAAAAGGAAAATTCCCTTCGAGATATTTAAAAATAATTCATAATATAATTTCCGCAAGAGCTGACTTCAAAAAAGGGAAAACAAATCTACATAAAATCGATGAAGCAAGAAAAGAATCCCAAGACCTAATCAATAGTCTAATTGAATTCACACAAAGATGCGAATTAGTTTCAATGGACAAAGGTCGAATGAGAATAAAATATAAAGAAAAAGGAAAACCTGTAACAGCGGAAATTCTCCATGCTAATGGAAACACTTTTTTATTCAAAGGGCAAACAATCAAAAAATTAACAGATAAAATTTATAATTCAAACATGAAAGAAGTTTCAGATTCAGTTGAACATCAAAAGAAAAACAAAGATGTTGAAATCAATCAGAAAGTTTTTGAGTTATTGAAAAAAGAACTTGGAGAGTACGAAGTTATAATTTAATTTTCAGTTAATCAACCCCAAAATTAATCGGCCTGATGCAAAACTTATTCCTAAAATAATTACTTTTCTCAATCCCTCGAGAGACATCGAGCATTTTTCCCACCCAAAAACTTTATAAGCCAATTTCATTCTAATTATTTATGGTTACAGGAAAGTTAATACAATTCCGTAGAGGAAGACACATCATAAAAGAAAAACATTATTTAATTGAAATTCCAGAATCAACAAGCAGAGAACAAGCTTCAAAGTTCGTCGGTAAATTAATTGAATGGAAGTCAATAACAGGAAAAATAATCAAAGGTAAAGTTTCTTCGCCTCACGGAAATAAAGGGGTCGTCAGAGCAATTTTCGAAAAAGGTCTTCCAGGCCAAGCAATGACAACAACAGTGGAGATAAAATAAATGGCAGCAATAAGAAAAGCAAGCGCATACTCAAAAAGAAATGTAACTCCATTCACAAGAGTTTCAAAAAAAAGAGCAAGGTCTTACATTAAAGTAAAGCCCCCCCAAAAAATTGTAAAATTTGAAATGGGAAACAAAAACCTATTAAAAAACAAAAAACTTCCATATAAACTAACAATCATTTCAGTAGAAAATGTCCAAATAAGACACAATGCTCTCGAAGCTTGCCGGCAATTCATCAATAAAAAACTAATGAAAGAAACATCTGGACAATATTCATTTCAGGTAATACCCTTCCCACACCAAATTCAAAGAGAAAATAAAATGCTTACTGGTGCTGGCTCAGACCGTATGCAAACTGGAATGCAACTTGCATTTGGAAAATCAATTGGAAAATCTGCAGTTCTAAAACCAAACTCAAAAATATTTATCCTCGCTGTTCCAAACAAAAAAGCAGAGGCACTCGCACGAAAAACAATAAAACAAATCAAATCAAAATTACCTGGAAAAATTAGAATTCTCTCTGAATGCCCGAATAAATAATTGTTACTTCTAAACAAAGACAACAAACCAAAAGGTTTATATAGTTTAATTTTATAAATATAATATGAAAAACTTACTTGAATTTAAAGCAAACCCAAAACCTTATGACAAAACTATTCTCAGATATGCAAGAGTAGTAAATCAATATCTCGAACAAGGCAAAGAAGGAATTCCTTATGCTAAAAAAGCATTAGAAAAAATTCTCACAATGACCGGCAGAGACGACGGATGGGAAGCAAGAACATTAACAGACCCAAACGTTATAGAAAGAACAATAAAAAACCAGTTAGATGATTACACCACCTATTTATCTAACAAAAATGTTAGAGATATTTTAAAAATGAATGAAGAAACTCTTAAAGCAACATTAGGGAATAAATATCAAGTGATGAGAAAAGAATTAAAAGGCTTAGAAAAAGAAAATTATCACGAAATTCAAAAGAAAGTTGCCCAAGCAGAGCATGTACTTAAAGGGTATAAAAGTCTCAAGATAGGAACAGAAGCTGATGCAAAGAAAGCAGAGAAAACAATTATGAAATATCAAAAACTTTTAATAACAATACAGCAAATTGAAGAAGGAAAAAATAAAGATTTCTCAAGAGAAGTTGAAAAAGAATTAGACCAAGAAATGCTTCAAAAAATGTATACTCCTGAACAAGAAGAAACTCAGAGACAAGTTGCTTAGAATTAATATTTAATTTTTTTAAATTACTTCCGCCCACTAATAATCTTATCCACCAAATCAACCATTGCACTCAAAAAATCTTCTGCTTTATCTCTCCATTTATCTAATTCAATACCTTTTAGTTCTTTTATCTCCCCGTGGCTTATCTTCTTATGCAATAATAAAACATCTCTATAAGCAACAACATGCTTTGCATTTAATTTCTTTAAATCAACAAAATTACGTTTTAATTCTCCAGGAATATGTTCTGGCGAAGAAGGAGATACATCAATAGCAATCAAAGCTGCATGAGCAGAATCAACCATTGACCAATATAAACCTTCAACAGCATTTAATTCTGCAGCCTTGCTCCTTGCAATATGAATCGGTGCTCTTTGCAAAGCACTATAAATAGCCTCGGGAGTTGCCTTAATTTTTCCCTGAATCAATAAAAATTTCAAGGGGTCAAAAAATCCTGCAAAGTCAATCATTGTTTGACCATACCTTAAAATATTAATTATTGTTGGGTCTCCACGAAGTAAATCCTGCCACCATGTGCTAATCTTAATTGTATTAATGTGCAAACTTTTCTTATATGGATTTGTCTGCAAAATTTCATCAAGTTCTTGTCTATACCAAGCAATTAATTCCTGGTCCCATTTAATTGTTACATCATCGATGATAATAATTATATCAATATCAGAACCCACAACTTGCTCTTGCTTAACACTTGAACCAAAAAGAACTATAGATTTAACAATCTTATTAAATTTCTTATAAACTTTTGTCGCAAAATCCATTGCAATATCATTCTCTGTTTTCAAGTTCAAACTCGGAAAATTTTTAACATCAACTTTAACTTTTTTAGAGAGTATTTTTTTGGGTTCCTTAATTACTCTCACATTTGATTCAGAAACTTTTTTCACCACCTTTTTTCTTACCATTTTATAATATATATTAGAGTATATAGTTTTTAAATTTAATCACTGCATCGGAGGTCCACCACTTCTTTGACCTTGTGCACCAGGCATTTGCCCCCCCAACTCCGTCGGCAATTGTGAAAACCCCGCCCCAAAAGTTTGAAAATTATATTGCGGAAAAATAGGGCCAACACCAGAATAATAATCTTGTTGAAAACCATATGCTTGATTCCAAACAGGCCCAGAACCTTCAGAATAAATTGGAGAACCAACACCTTGCAAAACTTCCTTAAACGGCGAGCTCTTAAAATGTTGCCACCAATGAAAAGCCTCAATAACTTTTTTCCCTTTAAACCCTTCTTTACCTAACTTTTCCATTATCTCTTGCGTCGGAACATTTCCCATGCCCATCGGTAACTCTGTATGTTCTAAACCAAAATTATCAGAAAGATGAACATGCTTTACCAACGGTGCAACTTGTTCTGATTGTTTAATTATTTCTTCTTTACCAAAACCTTGTCTCCTCATCATATTAATATGCCCAACATCCCAAGTAACACCCAATAATTTTTCGGCTTGTTTTTTTGCTTCGCCTGTGCTCAAACCCAAACCCCCGTCACTTTTAGATTTTATTGCTTTTTCAACAAACCTTTCTCGAGATTTCTCAACTAAATTCTTCAAATCTTCACCAGTCGCTAAAGCACCCCCAACAGGAGGATTCTCAATGCTGATAATCGGAGCAGTATTCCCAAAATGCTTAAATGAATTCAGTGCAACATTCGCAAAAGTTTCTGAAGATTTATCAACAGCAAAATCCTCAACAGACTCATACATTTTTGGAGTTACTTCTTTTATCCCCAAAAGTAAATTTTGTACCGCCCTCGATCTCTTTGCAACAACATCAACAACCTCCCGAGGCTTTTCACTAAGCTCTTTCTTATAACTTTCAGAAAGTTTTTTTAAAGTTTCTCTTTGTTTTTCTGTCCCAAATTCATAAGCCTTACTAAATAAACCCCTAACATGAGTTTCAGTATCATTCAAATAAATCTCTGCATTTCTATAATGACTATATGCAACTTTTTCATCAGGACTTAATGTAGCTTCAATTTTATCGTCGGGAACTCCCCTTTGTCGTTTTTCTTGTATATCTTGTAGCACATGCATAATAGGAAGATTATTATTTCTTAAAATTTCATCTGCTCGCTCTTTATTAAAAATTAATTGAGAAACAGAATTATCCCATTCAGTATTATTCAAAACATCTAAATGTTCATTCGCTGAAATCAATTGCCCTTGTTCCAAGGGAGCAATATATGTGATGTCTCCTCTTTGTCTAAGTTTTTCAAACTCTTTTTGTTGTTGTTCTTCGGGGAGTGCTCTAATCTCTTTAATTATTTTTTTAGCCCATGGCTTATAATGCTCTTCATCTCCAGGATAATACTTGAATTCTTCTTTCAACGGAACCATCTTCCCTGTCTCTCTATTTACTGCAATCATTTGTTGTGCAACTCTTGTTTTGTCCTCGTCAAAAACCATTCGCCCTTTATCATCAACTTTCCATTGTGTTCCAGGAAGAGACCCAGAAGCATGAAAAGTCACAGGAATATTTCCCTTCGGGTCCAAATCATGTGCTCTTTGCGCAGCCATCATCATTTGTCTTTCTGTTGTTTTTCTTTGCTCTTCATCAAACCCTTGCTGTCCAACACCAGACGGCTCAACAACTGGCGCATGCATACTCATCTCTGTTCCAGTTAACTTTGCCAAACGATTTACTTCTCTCAATTGATCATTAGGAATTGAATCAAAAACTTCGGGATTAATACTTCCAACTTCGATATTTCTCACACCCATATTTAATTTTGAAGAAACCTCTTGCAAAACATTTGCAGTTCTACCGTCGATAGTCATTGCCAAATCACCTGCAGATAAAGGTTGATTCATTCCTCCAGAATTCGGGTCAATAGAAGAATACCCTCCCTGATAAAGATTTCCAATAGTATAACCACCTACTTTTGCCATGAATTATAAACGGAATTCTAATTTATATATTTATTGAATTAATTATTTAACTTTATATTCTCTCTTCGCCAAACTTTCTCGCTCTTTTCCGACCTCCATCATATCCACTTTTTCTGCAGAAAGATAATTTTGGTCAAGACTATTTGAATTTCTTTCTCCGCCCCTTTCAGAACTAACAAACCCTACACCCCTCATCTCAGGATGTTGAACATCTCTTCCAATCTCCATAATATCTACCGAAGCTGGATTAAAAGTATTTATCTCCATATCTGTTTTTGGTGCCTCATCATAAACCTTTTCTTCACCTGCAACATACTTTGTAGCCCCCGCATATTTCACACCCCCACCATCTTCATCCTCCCCACCAGTTTGAATATTTTCAAAACCACTAAAAGCCCCTTCCAATCCACTTCTTCCAGTTCCCCTCGCTACTTGATTCAAAACCGGAGAAGAATCACTAATATCATGTAAAAAACTTTCAATACCCAAATCAAAATTATGTTGCAAAGAATCTTCATCAGAAACTAAACTTTTTTTTATTTCTTCAGCCAACTCTTCTAAAGACAATTCCTCGTCAACTTCAATTTCTTCAGTCTCTTCTTTGCCCTTTTCTAATTCTTTTTTTTCCATTAAAAACAGAATACATTGAAATATTTAAAATTATTGAATTTCTTTAGTCATACCATATTTTCTCCAAATATATTTGAACTTAGAATTTTTCTTTATTTCTTCCAAAGTTCCTTCTGCAACAATCTTTCCTTTTTCAAACATATAAATATAATCAAATTTAGGAAGAAGATGCAATCTATGAATCGAAGAAACTATTGTCTTGTGTTTAAATTCCTTAAATAAATTTTCATGAATCTGCATTTCATTTAAACTATCAACAGAACTCGTCGGTTCATCCAATAAAACAATTTCACTTTTTCGCGCAGCCAAAATTCCCCTCGCCAAAGCCAACCTCTGTTTCTCTCCACCACTTAAAGAAACGCCCTTCTCTAAAACATTTGTATTCAAACCTTTTTCTAATCTATCAATAACTTTTTTCAACTGGGCCATCTCAATCGCTTTTTCCAATTCCTCTTTTCTCGTCGATAAATCCATAGTAATGTTATTCCTAATTGTATTATTAAAAATTTCTGGATCTTGGGGAATCAGAGTTATTTCTTTTTTTAATTTATCAAAACCATTATTAATAAACTCGCCATTAACAAATAAATTTCCTTTATCTGGGGAATAAAGTCCACGCATCAATGCTAACACAGTACTTTTTCCGCAACCACTTTCTCCTATCAATGCAATCTTTTCCCCTCGCTGAAACTTCAAATTAACATTATCAACATGTTGCTCTTTACCTTCAACATCATAAGTAAAATTCATGCCTCTCAACTCAATTTCTTTCCAATCATAAGGAAGTTTCCCCCCAGTTTTTTCCTTCAGTTTATCAAAAGCTTCATCAATTGGATAAGCCCCCTCAACTCTCGCATCATAACGAGTAATCATTCCATAAAGTTCAGCAAATCTGTAAAAAGTATCTCCAACATTTCGTAGATAACCATATAATATATACAAAGTTCCAATTAAAATTGTTCCCGTTGCATAATATTCTGTATAAGACCTATAACTTAAAACTAAAACAACCATTACAGTAATTGCTAAACTTGCAAAACCCCACTTAAATTCATTTAACCAAATAGTTTTCTTAAATGTCTCACGACTTGCAATTAATTTATTATCAATTTCTTTTGAAACCGTTTTCTTTAACCTCAAAGTTATAACTGTACCAATATTACTCAAATAATCAAAAATCGCTGCAGATAATTTATTGCTGTATTTATTCAATTGCTTATAATACCCAATTAATTTTTTATCCAAAGTCATTAAAATAAATAAAACACTAAATGAAAAAATAAAAGCAAACAAAGCAATCTTAGCGTCGATAAAAAACAATATAATCAAAGAACCAAATATATTTAAGACCGCATAAACTAACTGGTGAGTTATCCCTTCTGAAAAAGATTCTATAGAACCTCTCCCACGATTTATTTTATCAATGGTGTCCCCCGAATGATGGTCCTTGTGCCATTTAAGTGGAAGTTCTAAAATTCTCCCAATCTTTGCATTAGTATAATTTCTATGAACAAAAAATCCAGTAGACTCCTCAAAAATTCTCGCTAAACCATGGAAAATCCAAAATCCAAGATTTAGAAAAAACAAAAGACTAATCATCATAATTAATTTCTTAAGTTCTACATCAGAAGTAATTGATTGCTGAATAGAATTAAACACATAACCAATCACAAGGGGATTCATTAAACTAAGAGCTCCAGCAATACAAAAAAGAAACATGTAAATAACAAAATGTTTTCTTCTAAAACCAAGATGTTTCCATTCGGTCACAACTAAATTAACAAGCGGGTTCCTTTTTCGTTTTTCATTAGATTCATCTACCATATTAAATTAAAACAAAAAAAGACAAATTAGTTTATAAAACTTAACTTCAATTTTTTAAATAAACCCTCGAGAAAAAATTTTATGTTTCAACCCAACTTGCCATACCATGGGCTTTCTTATAAACATCAAAAATCAAAAAAGCTTTATCAATTGCCTCGTCCCTAGCAAGTCTTCTCAAATGCTCTTTCTCCAACCAACTTTCTTTTCTTATTTTTACTTTTTCCTTACTCTTTTTATCTTTTGGTTTTTCTTTTTTATTATAATGCCCAATCAAAGCCAAAAAAGGATTTTCCCCCTCAAAGGTTTTTTTCTCTTCTTCTTTTGGCCCGTTCTCTGCATCTTTTAAAAATTCATCAATGTCTTCCTGAATTTGTTTTAAACTATCTTCAGTAATATCTTGAATCAATCTTAACCCCTCTGTTAAATCCTCATCCTCCATAAACTCGTCAAGTTTTTTCAATTCATCTTCATTCAGTGCATAAGAAGTAAAATGAACCTCTGTTCTTCCCCCAAAGGTATAATCCCCTCGCTGAGAAAACTTTTGAGGAATTCCTCTAAAATAAAAATCAATTAAAACAACTCCAAAATAATCTCTTTTGAAAACACCTTTTTTTTGTAATCTCTCAGAACCCGCAGGCATATTTTCATCATAAACAGCGTCGTGAATATTAATTTTATTTTTGCCAATCAAACTCAATTCCAGCAAAATAGAATTAAAAGATTTAATTAAATCAGGATTTCTTCCTTGCTCTCTCATTTCTAATTCTTCTGCAGCTTTCAAATACGGCCGTGCCCACCGAGTATAAAGTTTCAAAGTATTAACCTGACTCTTCAAATAATTAACTTGAATCTTATATCTCTTCCGCAACTCACTTTCTGAATGACTCAACCAAATATTAAATTCTCTAATCCTACCTTTCAAAATTCTCTTAACACGGTCATTTAAATCAATTTGATTTCCATTTAAATCTTTCAATGATTCGTCTTGAACAACCAAAAAACCATCCAACAAAGTTTGAAAACCCGCCTGCCCCAGAGCCATTGCTTTCACCGAAGAATTACCTTTTTGAATATCTACTTTATCTAACCAAAGCTGTTTGAGAGTCAGCATAGAAGCTTCCTTAGTATCTTTATCTTTTACATGGGAGTCATCATAAGTTTTCAACCTAATTTTAAAATCCCTTAAATCATAAACTAATTGCAACACTCCTCGCAAAACCATATAAATATCTCCAACAATCTTTGTCCCTTGCTGTTGCATCTGAGATTTCTTTCCTCCCATTTCACTAAAATGCCCTGACCCTGGCGATGCAGAAAAATTATCTTGATATTTTTTCGGGTTCATTCCAAAATCATTCATCAATTTAAGAATAAAAAAATAAACGGGTTCCATCTGTTCTGTCGCAGAATCGTAAACCAATTGGTGATGCGTTATTGATTTTGGTTTAACTTTATCCACAGGAATCTCGTCGATAGTTTTATACTCTTTCAACAACTCTTTACCATTTTCTGCATAGAGCAGAGGATTAACCTTTCCCATAATTTGCTGCATTAAAAAATCCACCATTTTACATTATAAGTAAAGAAGAATAGTTTAAAAAATCTTTCTAAGAACCAGTATCTCAGATAGTTATAAATGGATTTTGGAATTCCTAATTATTTGGGGCGGTGGGGCGGGGGTAAGGGCGGGTTTTCGGCGACAGCCGAATTTTGTGGGAATCTGAATTCCAAAATAACAAAAAGTCATCGGAGATACTGAGAACAACAAAATATAAAAACAACTTCTTCCCCTATAAATCATGGGTTGGTTTGGAAAAAAAGACAAGGTAATTGATTTAAGTGCTAAATACAAAAGAGACCAAGAAAAAATTGCAGATATCCAACAAGAACAAACACCTATTTCTCCAACATCTTCTTACACAAATGCAAGTTCAGAAGGCCTAGGTTTTTTCGGAGCAATAGCAAATTCAATTTCAAACTCCCAAGACAAAACACCAGAATCCTCAAGCACAATTGATTTCGCAGAGGCAGATGAAAGAAAAAGAAGGTTAGCCAAAAGACTTTCAGATATGACTGAAAAAATCGAAGATTTATCAAATCAAATTTATCATTTACAGCAACGGATAGAAGTCGTAGAAAGAAAAAATGATGTTAATCGATTTGAATAGATTAAAAACCAAGATTAATAAACAACAAAATCAATAATATAATATGCCACAAAGAGGAGAAAAACCAGTGTCTTTAGAAGAATATGCAACTCAATTAGGAATTAGTTTAATAACTAAAGCACACCCGCAATTTAGAGGAAGTGAAGAATATATTTTAAACCACATTGATAAAAAAGGACTTGAAGAAAAAATAGAAGCTATTCAAAAAAATATAAATCCAAATTTATCTCCAACAAAAATAAATGAATATCTTACAAAAGAAATTTCTGATTATGTAGCTTCTGGTTCTTTTTTAGACTCACTCGGACAACAAACTATTTTAGGAAAAGGTCTCGAGGGAAAAACTAATTTTCTTTCAAAATTATTCTCTGGTTCAAAAACAACAGGCCAAAAATATTTAACAAACACGATTAATGCATTTAGAGAAATGTATTCATTATTAAAAACAGGAGATTATGCCCAACATATGCCTGAACTTGCACAAGCTGCAGTAACAATAAATAACATGGGATTTTTAAATTCAGCGATAGATACCCTGGCATATCATGGAATGATGTCAAAAAGAAAATACACTGCTCTCAAGAAAAGCCTTAGAGAAGGAATTACAGAAACATCAAAGGGTGCAATGGGAATGATAGAACAATATTTAACTCCTCAAGCCGCACCAGCAACACAAGTAGCCGCAGTCTTTGGAATCGTCGGGTTATTATTAATAATTTTCTCAGGCATAGAATTAACAGGTGCCAGCATCGGAGCAATCACCCAACCAACAACAGGATTAATAACTGGCATTGTCTCTTCTGTAATCTCAGGAGTTTTATTTCTCAAGAGAAGGTTTGCATAAACCCCTAAAAATCTCAATTAAAAAGCTACATGAATTAATTTGGATAGTTAAGAATTTTAATCTCTAAAATAATTAAACCTCCTATTAGAAATTTTTACCCTTAACAGCTTCTTCTCAGCGAACAATTTGACAAAAGTCAATTGTGAGCAATCAATCCTACGAATGAAAAGGGGAGCAATATTTATTAACTAAAATTCCCTTTAATAAATTATGATAACATCAAAAAAAATCCGCGCCTATGCTTTAAAAAATTCAATCCATTACAACGGAAAAGCAAACCCTAGTGCAATTATTTCTGCACTATTCAACGAGGGTCTAAAAAAAGAAAAAGTAAAAGACATTATGCCTGAAATTCAAAAAGTAATTAAGGAAATTTCCAAACTTTCCCTCGACAAGCAAAAAAAAGAATTTGAAAAACTTGAAAAACAAATTTCAGAAAGAGAAGTTCGCGAAGGTTTGCCAGAATTACCAAATGTTCCAAAATCAGGAGTTATAATGCGATTTGCCCCGTCACCATCGGGCCCACTCCACATTGGCCACATAATTTCAAATATGACTTCTTCAATGTATGTAAAAAAATACAAGGGAAAATTCTGTGTAAGAATTGAAGACACAAATCCAGAATCAATTGACCCTAAAGCTTATGCAAACATAAAAAAAGATTGCGACTGGATTTTTGGGAATGTAGCAGAATATATAATTCAATCAGACAGAATGAAAATTTACTACAACTATGCCGAAAAATTAATTAATAAAAAATCAGCTTATGTCTGCACTTGCTCACAGGAAAAGTTCAAAGAATTTTCTAACTTCAAACAAGATTGTCCTTGCAGAAATAATGACTTAAAAGAAAATTTATACCGATGGAAAAAAATGTTAGACAAAAAAGGTTATGCAGAAGGTCAAGCTGTTTTAAGATTCAAATCCGACATGAAAAACCCAAATCCTGCAATGCGAGATTTTCCTTTAGCAAGAATCAATGAAACAAAACACCCTCGACAAAAAAACAAATATCGTGTTTGGCCTTTAATGAATTTATCTGTCACAGTCGATGACATTGAGTATAAAATGACACACATCATTAGAGGTAAAGACCATGCTGATAATGCAAAAAGGCAGAAAATGATTTACAAAGTTTTAGGATTAGAAAAAAAATTCCCTTGGACATTTTTCATGGGAAGAGTAAAATTCACAGATTTAGATTTATCAAAAAGAAAAATCGCTGCAAAAATAAAACAAGGCGAGTATTCTGGATTTGATGACATAAAACTTCCAACAATCGCTGCATTAAAAAAACGAGGATACAAACAAGAAACATTCGCGAAATTCGCAGAACAACGAGGGCTAACAGAAGTTGACAAAGTAATTAGTCAGAAAGATTTTTTTGAATTATTAGATAATATACAAAAAAAATTTAATTATTTGTAAATATTTTTTCTATGGCCGACTTCTAAAACATAAACCACTAATAATTTATTTTGTATATCCAAGATTATCCTATATTCTCCAACCCTTAAAGAATAAAAAGAATTTCCAACAAGTTTTTTTACAAAATGATGGGGCCTAATTCTTATTCTTTCTAGACTATTAAAAATTCTTTCTTGTAACAAAGAGTCTAACTTATCAAATTGATTTTTAGCTTTTTTATGGAATACAATCGAATACATTATAATCCCATTTCTTTTTTAATTTGTTCAAGAGTTACAAAATTCTTATAACCATTTTTCTTAATATCTTCTTCTATCTCTACAAGATTTCTTTTAGTTTCCTCAGAAAGTTCCATAGTATCTTCAATTAAATCAAATATAACCTCCTCAAAAGTATCTCTGGGATGGAGCTTTCTCGCAACAAGAATATCCCGCAAATCTTCACTAATTTGGATTGTTGTTACCATAGTAGACTATCGTAAACTATAGTTTATAAATTTTTCTAAATCGCCAAAACCAACGAAGAAATAAAATTCCCCAACAAACTAATCCACAAATTAATATCTAAACGAGATGTTGCATCTTTCCAAATAGAACTCCCGTCTTCAATATCAATTCTACTTGTATTAATTGTTGAATTAATCAAACTCAAATTTTATAAATAACTTTTCACTAATACAATTAATGAAATTAAAATTAAAGCCAATAATAAATCAAATAATGAGCATATTAAAAAAGAGGGGTTTTATATTCAGAGAATGAAGGGAGACCACATAATTATTAATAGAAATCCTTCTCTAAAAAGACCGATTGTTTTAGTCAATGAAAAAAGATTGAGCAATGCAGTAAGATTAAACCTTTTAAAAGAATGCAAAGAATCAGGCATTGATATAATTAAATTAAAAGAATTATTTTAAAGCAACATCCTTGATATTAAAGGAACATTAGATCTTTCCTTAATAATTTGTATAATATTCTCTTTCTCTTGAGGAACTTCTTCAAAATATAATTCAAGTGCTTGTTTAAGCCTATCTTTAGCTTCTTCAACTGTATTTCCTTGTGTAACTACATTAGGAACTTGCACCGCACTAATACTATATACTTTTGATTCACCATATCCTTCAGGCACAATAACAATATCTAATTCCATATTTTATTAAAGATCTCTCTATTTTTAAAATTAACTATACTAAAATAATTCCCAAACTCCCCACCAATCTCCTAATCAAAGAAATCCACAAACTAATTTGAATCTTTGAATTAATATCTTTCCAAATAGAACTTCCATCTTCAATCCAAACAGCACTTGTATTAATTGTGGTATTAATTAATATTAAAGTTGAATTAACCATTGTTAATGTTGAATTTCCAGAAATCTGAAATGTTGCGCAATTTACATAGAAAGATTTAAATAAATCAATTACCACACCAGTACTATGGTAATGGATACTTTACAAATAAGAATAAGTCCTGGTTTAATTAAAACAATAGATAAATTTGTAAAATCAGGGATTTATGCAAATAGATCAGATGTAATAAGAGATGCTGTTAGAAGATTTGTTTGGGAAAAAGAAGTTGGGAGCATTACAAATAAAGGAAATGCTGTTAGAAAAATAAGAAAAATAAGAAAAAAATTATCAAAAGGAAAAATAGATTTAAATGAAATAAATAATTTATAATAATTGTTCTGGTTTTTTTGCTATAACAGAAAATTTCTTTGAAGTTTTTAAAAGCTTTTTATCCCGTGTAATCAAAATTGAATTTGTTTTTTTAGCCAATAACATATGAATAATATCATAAAAACTTAATCTATAATTTGAAGCTCTTTCGATTTTTCTTGCTTGATTAAATTCCTCTAAAGACAATTTTATCCTTATAAAATTAGGAGAAATTTCAAACAATCTCATCTTATTATTAAATTCTTTTTCACTCAGAATAAATTTTAATTCTTTTAATATAAAACCCGAATAATAAATTATAAAACTTTTCTCAAATTTCTCAAAAAAATCTTTAGCAAATTTCCAATAAGGAACCCCAAATATTTTATTTCCTTCTTTTTGCCAAAGATTAAGATAAATACAAGTATCAACATAAAAAGATTTTTGATTCATCAAAAATAATAAAATCTAATCTACTTAAATCTTATCACACAAAAACAATCACCAAACTTCCAACAGTTATCTCATTAAAAAAAAGAGGATACAAACCAGAAACATTTACAAAATTCGCAGAACAGCGAGGGATTTCAGAGGTTGATAAGGTAATTAGTCAAAAAGATTTCTTTGAAATATTAGATAATATACAAAAAGGAATTTAATCTTTGGATTAATTAATTTTTAATCTCTATTTCCCTCGCTAAAATTGTTTTTCTTGGTTGATTATCTTTATTGGGATAATCAAATTGATCATAAACCACCAAGAATTTATCTCTACCAGTTGCAACAAGACCTGTATAACCGCTTGTCCTTGTCTGAATTTTTTGCTCTTGAACCAAGGTTGTTAATTCACAAAATCTCTTGCCCAGCCCCCCACGATCAAATAAAATATGTGCACCTGGACGTCCAAAAGATAAAACATTCACCCCATTTTCTAATTTAAGTATGTTAGGCAATACCCCAAAAGGATGAACTTCTTTTAAGTCTTCCCATGTTCTTCCATTATCTTTAGAAATAGTTTTATACAATGGACCCAAATTTGAACAAGTTGTACGAACCATTGCAAGAATAGAATTATCTCTTAATTCAATTATATTCGGCTCTCCAAAATGAATCTTCCGATGCAAATCTTTAGCAATTATTCCTCTAAGATTCCAAGTTGAGCCCCCATCAGAAGAACCCAAACACCAACTCTGTTGCTTCTTTAAACGAATATCTCTGTTTTTTTCTTTCAAACGATAACCATAAAATGCTGCCAAAAAAGAATTATCTGAAAGTTTTATTGTATTCATATTTCTAAACCAATGCATTACTGCATAATTCTCTCCAGGAGGATCATAACTAATAATTCCTGCTTCTAAATCATTTATTCTTGCTCTTCTTTTATTCCATAAGGAATCCTTTAATTCTTTCTCCATAAAAAACCACGCCCCACTATTTTCAAGAACCCCCCCCATCTCCAAAGGATCCCTAACATGATAGCAACCCCCATAACCATGATCAACGCACCTAATAACTGGGGGCAACACGTCTCTTTCAAGATTTATCACTGGAGGATGTTTTAAATAAAATAAGTTTTCACCACTATAACCAATAGAACGATGCCCTAAAGAATCTACTACTTCGCGAGACTCACCCCAGGTGTTCCCACCATCTTTAGAAATATAAACTGCTGGAGACAAATGCTTATCTGCAGAATCAAGAGAAGCACTATCTACAAATCTTTGAAAAGTAAGAGTTAATCTATCTGGGTTTAATCTGGCTATTGTTGGGAATTGATACTCCCCCCAAGGGTGTTCTTTTTTATCAGATTGAGAAACCACGATTTCTTCACCAACCCTGATCCTCGAACCATAACAACCAGGTAAACAAAAACCAACAGCAGTCCCAAATCCTGCTGCGATTAATTTTCTTCGAGTTGATTTAGTTTCTAAAATATTCATAAATTCATCACAAAAACTTGCCTTAAAAACTTTCCTATGTCAAAACAATTCCCAAACTACCAATAAAATTTCTTAACAAAGAAATAAACAAACTAATATCTAATCTCGATGTCGCATCTTTCCAAATAGAACTTCCATCTTCAATACCGACACTGCTTGTATTAATTGTTGAATTCACCAAAGTCAAAGTAGAACTCTCTGAGACCATCAAAATATCTGCGCCACATTCAATTGCCTCATTTGTGTATGTTGTATTTGAGGTAATTGTGCATGTTGTGGAAGCCACAGCATAACTAACACTCAAATTAAACACTTCACTACTAGAAGTCTGACTCAAAGAATCAGTACAATCCACATTCCATAACCAATCTCCATTAGACAAATTCATGCTCAAAGTTTGATTTGTATCTTTTGTAACTGTCGACGAGGAATTATGATATCCTATTTGCGCATTGTATAAATCTTCAATCTCAGAAGCTGAAAGAGAACGATTCCATATAGCTACTTCGTCTATTGAACCATTGAAGAATTGCCCATTTGGAGCAGTTGCATTTCCATTTGTTCCTAAAAAAACATATTTCCCAGACTGTTCTACAACATTCCCAGAAACATGGACAGGAGTAGAGCTTATAACTCCATTTAAATAGATTATTATGTCAGAACCATTATAAACCCCCGTAATTAAATTCCAAGAATTTATAGTTACATTTGTATTTCCATAAACCTCCATCCATGAATTTGTACCATTTTTTATCCCTAGTAAGGGGGTTCCATAGTGACCAATAGCATCAGCCCAACCATCAAGAGCATAACTCCAATCTGTTGAACCAAAATTAGATTTAGTTACTACTTTCATTGCTTTCTTAGAAGTAGGCTTTACCCATGCAGAAATAGTTATTTGATTTAAAACGTCCGAAGAACTTCCACTTCCCGTGACTACATAATCATTCACCCCATCAAAACTTCCAGCATGACTTCCTAACTTACTAGATGTTGTAAATGTAGCTCCTGTTGCAGTTCCATCATTACTTTGTCCTGAGTAATCGTTCCAAGCATTATTCATATGCATCAACAAAACATTTCCAGTCATATTCATATTATTAGATGTTGCTTGATTATCAGGGCATTCAACACCAGGAACACTCAAATTACAATAACTAATGCTATTTGCCGACGAAACATTATATGTAAACACAACATCATTACTTGAAGTCCATTGTGAATTATTCGACGGGAAAACAAGAGAAACCGCAGGAGCTTCTTGAGAACCATAATCCAAACTTACATTATACAACTCAGGTGTTAAATCACCAGAACCATTTGAAGTAAAAGCAAATTTATATTGGAAATATTGGTTGTCCACTAAATCAGAAATATTTGTGTAAGTTGAATCTGTATAAGTTCCATTCCATGTTTCAGTATCACAAAGTGCATCGTCACACGAACGAACAGAAAGATTTAATGCAACTGCTCCTCTAAGATAAATATTCTGAATTTCCGATGCTGAAAGTGAACGATTCCAAATTGCTACTTCATCTATTGTTCCGTTGAAATATTGACCATTCAAATCCTCAGCCCCAATACCAAAATTGTAATCTGTTCCATCCTTTGGAAGTGTTGTATCTGAAACAGAAGAATTTGATAAAATTCCATCTAAATATACATTTATTCCATTTGCAGTATCCCAAGTTATAGCAACATAATACCAAGTATCTTTAACCCATTGGCGGTCAAAGGTTAGTACTTTGTATCCTTGATTATTTGCTTCATAATC
Organism: Candidatus Woesearchaeota archaeon; assembly: GCA_964604105.1. Taxonomy (GTDB): domain Archaea; phylum Nanobdellota; class Nanobdellia; order Pacearchaeales; family GW2011-AR1; genus CAYZVU01. Next base: position 26,939 of record CAZRXO010000002.1, read on the forward strand.
AAAACGAAGTATATTATTCAAAATAAATAAATAAAATCTCTCTTCACCATTAACATTTATCTTACTAAAAATTGCTTGAATAGCTTCTGCATCACCGTTTGACTTAAACCATGTAGAGAAAGTTAAATTATCTGGGACAACATCTAAAAATGTTGGATGATAAACCCAATCATTCACCCCATCAAAACTCCCTGCATGAGAACCTAATTTAGAAGATGTTGTAAATGTAGCACCATCAGCAGTCCCGTTATTTCCAAAACCACTTGCATCTGTCCATGCATTATTCATATGCATTAACAAAACATTTCCTGTCATATTTGCCCCACCTAAAGTTGTTTGTAATTCGTCCTCTTGACTGTCAGGCAATTCTTCTTGATAAGGAACTCCTGGTGTCCAACTCACATTGTTAAAACCCCGTTCAGAACCAAAATCAACAATTTCTGAGACATATTCTCCTTGTTCATAGTATTTACCATATTGTGAATAATACAAATTAGAGATTTCACTTGCAGACAAACTTCGATTCCATATTGCAACTTCGTCAATTGTTCCATTAAAAAATCTTACTGTGCTTTCCATAGACCTTCCAATTGAAAGCTCATCGTTCGTTGAGACATCACCATCAGCCGTTGTATCTGTGGTTTCTAAATCTCCATCAATATATATGTATGAATAATTTAGGGAAGAATCTCTAACACCAACAACATGGTGCCATTGACTATCATTAACTTTTGTTGTTGATTCTGCAATTCCATTTCCTCCGCGAAAAGACAGGCCGTTTGGATTACCTAAAGTTATTCCATAACCATCTGTGAAAAGAGTTCCTTTATAAAGTATAGAATTATGGACGCTTCCATAATTAAAATAGCCCGCAGTTTTTACCCAAATAGAAATTGAATAATCACCCGTTCCAAAATCCAAACTATTATCATCTTCCACACTTACAAATTTTATTAAATCTTGCTCAACAAAATTACACCCTTCATTTAATTTTCCTGTGTCTGAACAATTAATCTCTCCAACACCCCGCCCATTATTTTCTAATCCAGAAGAATCATTAAGATAAAGTGGTTTTTGTTTTGCATATATCTCTGTTATTTCATTTGCACTTAAAGTTCTATTCCAAATAGCCATTTCATCTAAACTTCCATTAAAAAAATTCCTAGCACCGTATTGATCATTAACCATGGCTATACGGGCATTTTCTGCGACAAAATTCTCTCCATAATTTCCATCATCATTTGAATTTCTATCCTGTAATGTTACTTGACTTCCATCAAGATAAGTTCTTGTAGTTGAACCGTCAAGAGTAACAACAAGGTGGTGCCATGTTGGATTACTTCCTATCCATTGGTCTACTGAATTATTATAATAAAGATGCCTAAAAATACCCTCCCTTTTTGAAGCAATATTTATTTGTTCATTTGGAATTCCCCCACTAGAACTCCCTAAAATTATACTAAAAAATTCATCTACAGTAGCTATATCAACAAATGAAAAAATATGCCCATTACCTGCACGGGCATCATTATTTGATTTAAACCAAAGTGAAATAGAAGCCGGAGCATTAAAATCAATACTTGCTTTATGAGAATCCAAATTAACAAAATCATTCACTCCATCAAAAATCCCCGCATGACTTCCTAGTTTTCCTGGAGAAACAAATGTGGCTTCCCCTCCTGTTGAACCATTATTTTCATTTCCACTTGAGTCTCCCCAATTATCATCATCCATATGTAGTAAAATAATATTATTGCTCATATCCATCCAACTATTTGCTTGATTGTTGGGTAATTCTTGTACTCCCCCCCCTCCATTCATATGCAATAACAAAATATTTCCAGTCATATTAACTCTTGTTGTAGAATTATATCCTTGATTATCCGGGCACTCCATTGAACCATTTAATAAAACAACAGCCCCCACCCCAGAATCCCACGTCGTGTTATAATAAGTTCCATTTCCAAAAGCATCTGCATCAGCATTTTCCCAAATCACCTTCCCTGTCAAACCAAAAAAACTCTTAGAAAATAAATCTGTAAAAGAAACATCCTCATTTAAAACAAAAACACCGACCACAATTCCAATTAATAAAACTCCTAAAACCATTGGGAGAATATGTTTAGATTTCATTTTTATCACCTTGTGTGTCACCATCTTTGTCACCTTTTTTATTTTCTAAAATTACATAATAACCATTTTTTTTGGAACCAATTCTTTTAATTACTTTACTTTCTACCAAATAACTAATATTTCTTCGCACAGTTTTTCTATTTATATTAATTTGTTCTGCAAGTTGTGTAACATTGACATTTCCCTGAGAAATTAATTCTAATATTTGTTTTTGCCTTATATTTAATGGGACATTTAATGGGACATTTAATGGGACATTT
>CAZRXO010000002.1:29431-41219 GCA_964604105.1 Candidatus Woesearchaeota archaeon
ATTTAATGGGACATTTAATGGGACATTTAATGGGACATTTTCACCTACCTTTTCACCAACTTTAAGGGCAGTTTTATTTATTATTGGCCTATGAAATATAATTCTAAAAAAATCGTCGGTTTCAAATTTAACTTTTAGCCCCCTTTCTTTAATCTGTTTCTTTATTCTATTAATTCCAGAACCAACTTTTTCAACCATATTCAATCTATGAAATATATTAAAGATAATCGGATTTCTCGACATACTTATTTTTCCCAATTGTTTTTTATCAAAAAGCAATTTCCCTTTATTAATAATCTCCACCCTATCATCAAATATTTCAACAAACACCCCAAATTTATCTTCAAAATAATCTCTATGAATCAAAGAATTAATTGTAGCTTCTCTTAAAGCCCCATAAGGTATTTCCGGGATCTCTTTTCTTGGACCATATCCTTTAATTTCATATTCCAATCTTAAATGTTGCTTCAAAAATGCAAGAGTATTTTCATAATTACTAATTAAATCTCCCCCAAAATCTTTTCTATCTATAATATCAACTTTCTCTTTACCCTTATACAAAACACAAGTAACAAAATTTTGCCTCAAGAATTTCCTCGGTTCTTTAGCAAATAATAAAACCCCCGCATTATTAAATTTGAATTCTTTGTTTACAATAATTCCTAAAGAAAGATTAATTAAAATTTCTTTTGTGGAAATAACTTTAGAAATATTGCTTAATTTTAAAAACTCTAAAAACTTTTTTTCGTCAAAATCTTGTGGATACTTAAATTGTTTATTTAATTGCTCATCAAACTTTAAATCTCCAAGATCTATAATTAACTTAATAATATCGTCTCTCTTCATTTTTTGGGAATTAGGGCCTTGTCTTAAATAAAAACCCGCAGAACATTTGTAAGGTTTATCCTCCCCTTCACCCACATTAATTATTAAAATATCTTCAAATTCTTCAAGATCTATTTTTATTTCAGGGTCACAATTTCTCGCAATATCTTGAATTTGTGATTTTAATTTATTAGTAATATTAATTCCCTTAATTTGGCCTTTATCTGTAATCCCCAAAAAAATTCTCCCCCCCTCAGAATTAGCAAAAGAAACAATCTCTTTAACCAAATTTTTATTAAAAAATTCTTTAAATTCAATCTTTAAACCTTCTCCTTCTTGCAAAATAAAATCTAATTCTCGTTTACTTGTGACCTTTAGGTTATTCATTTTACAACCACCTTCCCAAAAGCATCTACATCAGCATTTTCCCAAATCACCTTCCCTGTCAAACTCAAAAATCCCTGAGAAAATAAATTCGTAAAAGAAACATTCTCATTTAAAACAAAAACACCGACGACAATTCCAACTAAAAGAACTCCTGCAATTAGGGGAAATAAATGTTTGGACTTCATTCAAAAAAAGAGAGCTTCCCAATCACAACCAACAATATTGCCTAGATAATCGATGGTATTTAGAACATTAGAAAGCTCTCTCCTCCTCCCAATTCTATGAGAATAACTATTAAAAAGATTTACAAATCCATTTCTCTTTTTTCTTACCATCTTTCTTAATTTCATTTTGCTTGAAATTTTATCTAGGCGATATTGATAAAATTGTGAATATTATTCTATTACAGTGTGTGTACCATTCCAATACATAAAATGCGTGCACGCTTCTCCATCTAAACAAATACGATTATTATTATTCAAAGTTAAATTTCCAGAAGTAATATTGATATTTCCTTCAGAAGTTATTCTTAATTTTTCTGTAGCAGCAACACCATTAGTCATAGTACTAAAAATCAAAGCACCCCCCTCTAAACCAGCAGTGATATTTGTAATTTTCGCACCCATGGTTGCAATATAAGGATATAAACTATTATTGTTGGTCGCACTAAAAACAATCTCAGCAGCCCAATCATCATTTGCAGGAGATGACGTTACATGCGTCAGAAGAAAATTAACGCCCGCCGCCCCTGCATTGTAAGTATATCCTTGAAACACATCATCAGTAACACTATTATCTACCCTCAATGCACCCCCACTAATTTCTAATTTTGTCCCACTTGCAGGAGTAGCAGTTCCAATTCCAACTTGCCCACTATCTAAAACATAAAGAACATCATCCAAAGAAGTATTACCAATTACTTGTAATTCATATTCTGGAGCAGATGTCCCAATCCCCAATCTCCCCCCATTAACAATAGTTAGATTCCCAGAGCCATTAAAATTATTTCCTAAAAATTGATAATCTGCTTTAGCATCATAAGTTAAATTATAAGTTGATAAGTAGCTTGCATTGTTAATTAATCCATTGTAAATGGATAAGTTTCCTCCAGAAATATATAAACTATTTGCACGAGTTTCATTCCAACTTAAATTTCCAGAACTTAATGTTGATAAACAATTTCCACCCTCAATACAAATATCAATTGTTGAGTTAATTGTTCCGGTTGCATTTATACTTCCAACAACTTCTAATGTTGCTCCAGGAGTGCTTGTTCCAATTCCCAAATTCCCCAACATAAAGTTATCTCCAGTTCCATTAGATAAAACTTGCCCAGATAAATACAAATCTTTCCATCTCAATGACGAAGAACCAATATCAAATTGATTATCAAAACCTTCAGAGGGTGTAAAAGTTCCATTAATTCTTAAACTATCAACAGCCAGCGACGTGATATTATAAACAAAAATAGTCTGCGCATAAATGTCCCCCCCAGAAATTGTCAAACCATCACTTTGCCAACCCCCATTAAAATTATAATCTCCTGTTCCATTATCTCCATCAACCCTCATGAAAATCTCATCAGCACGAGTTTCATTCCATGAAGAATTAATTAACAAACCATAACCAGCATAAGTTGCATTATAAGTTGATAAATAAGAAGCATTATTAATTAATCCGATAAGAGTTTCATTGTTTCCTGCAATATAAAGTCCATTTGCTCGGGTTTCGTTCCAACTTAAATTTCCTCCAGTTAATGTTGACAAGCAGTTTCCCCCCTCAATACAAATATCTATTGTAGAATTAATTGTTCCTGTTGCATTAATTGCTCCAACGACAGTTAAAAGATGTGTTGGTGTTTCAGTCCCAATTCCAACTCTTCCAAACAAAGTAATATTCCCCGTAACATTCAAATTATTTGTAACCTGCAAACTTCCATTTAATTTTAACCAACCATCAACTAAGTTATCAATAATCTCTCCCAATCTAAAAGTTATTTTATCGCCAACACTCAAATTCCCAGTAACATTCAAATCGCCCCCAACATTCAAATAAGTTAAATTCATAAAACTAGAATTAATCGCCCCAATTCCTGCTTGAAACATTTGTCGAGAAGCACTGCCAAAATTAAACTGCTCATTGTTTACAAAAAGTTCCATATAATATTTTTTACCATACTCCAAATTCAAATCATTAGAACCATTCCCCAAAAGAACATTATATTTTCCAGAAGAAATCGCATTATCAAAATCAGTTGTAGAATTATAAATCATTGTTCCCACAACCGGCGCATCATAAATCGTCACAGTCAAATTTCCCGAAGAAAGAGCAGAACCTCCTTGGTCAACATTACCTTGCAAGGCCATTAAATCCCCGACAGCAAAAACACCAAACGATAATAAAATTACTAAAAATAATCCGACTACAAATAATTCTAAATACCTCTTTCTTAATACCATCTTTTGTTTGACTTCGCCAAGGCGAATAAATGCGAACTTCGTTCTCTTTTTTCTATTTTATTAAAGAAAAAACACTTTTTAAACATTATCATAAAATTCAAATCACCGACAATAAGTAAATGTTTTCCTACATCTTTTCGTAGTAAGTAAAATGATACTTATTTTCTTAAAAATAACAAATAAAACATTTTAAAAACATCCCTCACTATTTCTAATAATGAAAAAGAGAAAAGAAAAATCCAAAACTAAAAATTACTTAGACAAATTCTGGTTTCTATTATGGAAAGATGATTCACCAAAAGGTTGGATTTTCTCAATTATTTTCCTATTCATTTTTATAAAATTTATTTTCTTTCCAATTTTAAGTTTAATCACAGGAACTGCACTACCCTTAGCAATTGTAGAATCATGTTCAATGTATCACGACGGCGCAATAATTCCATTTACAGATTATAATCAATGGTGGATAAAACACACTTCAAAATATGAAGACTTTGATTTAACACAAGAACAATTTAAAGGTTTCAAATTCCACAATGGATTTAACAAAGGAGACATTTTATTTGTCATAGGAACAAAACCAGAAAAACTCAGGGTCGGAGATGTAATAATTTTTAATGCTCAACAAAGAAATCCCGTAATCCACAGAATAATCAACATCCAAGAATCAAATGGTCAATATACTTTCTCAACAATCGGCGACAACAACAACGGTCAAATAAGTTTTGAAAAATCAATCCTAGAAGAACAGATAGTCGGAAAAGCTGTTTTCAAAATAGCACCTTATCTTGGTTGGGGAAAATTAATATTCTTTGAACATCTTAAATCAGAATCAGAAAAAGGATTCTGCGACGAAAATTAATACTTAAGAGGGGTATAGAAATAAATATAAATGCTCATTCTCCAAGATAATTATGAAAAAACTACTAATCATCTGTTTTATAATTTTAATTAGCTTAAGCTTTACTCTGGCTACTCCAAATAGCATTTCAAAAAAAATAACTAAAATTACTTCAGAAGAAAATTGTCAGAATATTTGTTTAGACAAAGTCTGCTCAAAACTAAACCTTCCAGAAAAAATTTGTTTAAATTCAAGGATTATAAAAAATAAATGTAAAAAAATATGTAAAATGCAAGAAAGCTTAGCACAAATAAATACAGACCCGCAAACCCCGAAAAGTTGTCCAATGATGATAACAGAAAACACAATATTAACTCAAGACTATACTTCAACCAGTACATGTATTACAATCAATGCAAGTAACATTATCTTAGATTGCCAAAACCACAAAATAGAAAGTAATGGAAACGGGAATGGAATAATTGCAACAAACCAAAACAATGTAACAATCAAAAACTGTATTATGGAAAACTTTGAAAACGGAATCCACCTGCAGAACACAAATCAAAGTTTTATTCAAAACAATTTTTTAAAAAATAATCAAAAAGGGATTTTTATAAGCTTCAGTTCTGAAAACGAAGTTACAAATAATAATGCAACAGAAAACACCGACGGAATATATTTAGAACAAGGAACATATAATCTAATTGAAAATAATCAAGCAAGCAAAAATTCAAATGCAGGAATAAACTTGAACAGCAATAAAAACTTACACTATGATTATTGCTCAGACAATAATATCCTTCAACAAAATACACTTTCAAGAAATAAAGAAGGACTTTTTATGCACTGCGAATACTTAAATCAACCAGAAAACAACCTAATTCAAGATAATATATTTATAGGAAATAAATTTTCCTCAATGAAAGAATACTATCCTACAAATACAATAGCTCAAAACACATACTTAAACAATCTCAATAATGTATTCTTTGAAACCAATCTAAATCACAGCCTAAAAGTTCATCAACAAAAAGAATTCGAAGTTGCAGTGTTTTATTCAAACGGAGAACCTTGCAACACATTTACAATAAATAACATTGAAACAAACCCACAAGAAATAGTAAATTATATTCAAGAAGGAAATCAAATTTATGGATATTTTCAACCAAATAGAAACGGCTTATATTCCTTAAACATAGATATTAAGGGATGTGGGCAAAATCAAATAACTCAAAGATATTATTTTGGAAATCTAAAAACACAAAGATTTTATTTAGCAGAAGGAAGTAGAAATGACGAAGGTTATTTTGTATTAGAACCTCCAATAACACCACAACATATTTGGTGCACAATGTGGGTCCAAGGATTTGTAAAAAATTCAACAGACGACTCGGGAATTTTAAAACTGACAAGTATTGATACTTCAATAGTTTATCATATTCAACAAAACATGACAGGGGTAAATAGCATCTTTGCTATTCAAAACATCTTGAGTTTTAGTAGAGAAAGAGATGTATCCTTATCTATAAACCCCACAGGAAATGAATTTCAACGTTCAGAAAAACACTTCGAGACCGGATGGTTTATTCATGAAGAATCAGAATGGCAAGATATTGGGATAAAAATGGAGGGCTTATTTCCTGATTGGATAAGTGAACCGGGAAACTTATCTTACATTGATGTATCTTATCTATACACTGAAAATCCAATTTTAAATTCAATATCAAATAAAGATATTCAAATAATCTCTTCAACCACCCCTTCAAGCGACAGCATAAATCCAACAAAAATTATTCTACAAGGAACAGGGGAAACTAATCTCAATGTAGAAATGTCTCAAAATAAAGAATATGAAATTTACTTAAACAATCACCAATGCGGGGAAGTCAAAAAATCTAAAGGCAGTAAAGAAACTTGTGAATTTGAACAAACAGGAAAAGAAATTGAAATATTTCTAAATCTGGAGAATAATATTAACGAGATAAAAATCATTCCAGAATAATCCCCAGAAAACTATATAAACTGATAAGAGGTAATAACACAATGGAATTTTGTCTAACAGCCACAATAATTGTTGATGCAAAATTAGTTGGGGGAAACATATAATGGAATTTTGCCCAAAGTGCGGAGCTATTTTAATACAAAAATTAAAAAATGCTGGTTGTCCAAGGTGTGGATATTCTTTTAAAGGAAAATTAAAAATCAAAACCTCTGAAAAAGTTGATGAAAGAAAAGAGATTCCAGTAATCAAAAAGAAAGAAGAAACAAGCCCAATAGTCAATATCGACTGCAAAAAATGTGGTCACGACAAAGCATTCTTTTGGACAGTACAAACTCGAGCAGCAGACGAAGCAGAAACAAAATTCTTCAAATGTGTAAAATGCGAAGACACCACACGAAGCTACGATTAATTCTAAAGATAAACTTTTTTAAACAAGAAATAATTAACTATTTTAATGGCCTCGTAGCTTCCCTAAAGGGATGATGCCCTAAAGGGTACAAGAACCTCATCTCCTTAAGTTGCTTCGCAGTCATAAAAAACAAAATGGCCTCGTAGCTCAGCCTGGTTAGAGCACCAGACTCTTAATCTGGGTGTCGAGGGTTCAAATCCCTTCGGGGCCATTTTAATTATATTAGATGTATAATTTATTCTTTAAACTTCTTTCACAATAAATTTTCTTGCTCACCTCTTTTGTGGCTGGCCGGCTTTGTTCACTAAGATGAATAAAAAAGAATATAAAAAATTAAACTAGAAAACTTTAAAAGGAAATTTGTGTAACATTTAATATAGCGGGGTAGAGCAGTCTGGTTAGCTCGTCAGGCCCATAACCTGGAGGTCGCGTGGTTCAAGTCCCGCCCCCGCTATATTACATTTTTCCAATCACTGCTATTATAACAATTCTTAAAAACTAATTTTATCTTTTTAATACATGACAGAACTAATCCTCGGAATCGACGATGCAGGAAGAGGTCCTGTAATCGGCCCAATGATTATGGCAGGCTGTTTACTCACACTCCACTCAGAAGCAAAATTAAAAAAACTCGGAGTAAAAGATTCAAAACAACTCACACCAAAGCGGCGAGAATTCTTGGCAGGAAAAATAAAAGCCCTTGCAGAAACATTTGAAATCACACTTTCCTCACCAATTGAAATCGACGAATCAAATCACAACGGAATAAAACTCAATGAACTTGAAGCCAACAAAATGGCAGAAATAATAAATAAAATAAATAAGGGATTCAAAAGAATAAAAGTCATAGTAGATTGCCCATCAGTAAGCATAGCCAAATGGCAGGATTACCTAAAAACAAAAATTGAAAACCTCTCAAATTTAGAAATCTGCTGTGAACACAAAGCAGACCAAAACCACACATCAGTTTCAGCAGCCTCGATATTAGCAAAATCCACACGAGAAAAAGAAATGCAAAAATTAAAAGAAAAATTCGGAAACGAAATCGGCTCAGGTTATACTTCAGACCCAGCAACAATAAAATTCTTAGCAAAACACGCAATCAAACACCAAGACCAAGGAATATTTAGAAAAACTTGGATAACTTGGCAGAGAGCTTATGAAAAATTAGGACAAAAAAAACTTTTCTAAACAAATCTTTAAAAACATTCTCTCCGTTTTCTCTCAATGGTTTATGTAAAAAAGTTGGTGATGCACGGATTCAAAAGTTTTCCAAAAAAAACAGAACTTCCTTTTACTCAAGGAATCAATGTTATCCTCGGTCCAAATGGTTCAGGAAAATCAAATGTTTCTGATGCACTCTGTTTTGTCCTCGGAAGACTTTCAATAAAATCAATGCGAGCAGCAAAAGCAAAAAACCTAATTTTCCAAGGAACAAAAGTCGCCTCAGCATCAAAAGAAGCAATAGTTGAACTTGTTTTCGACAACTCAGACAAAGCATTCACCCTAGATTCAAATGAAGTTTCAATAAAAAGAATCGTAAGAAAAAACGGACAATCAATTTACAAAATAAACAATGAAACAAAAACAAGAACAGACATCATCACACTTCTTTCTCAAGCAGGAATTGACCCCAACGGATTTAATATAATTCTTCAAGGAGAAATCCAAAACTTCGTAAGAATGCACACAGATGAAAGACGAAAAGTAATCGAAGAGGTTTCAGGAATTTCAATCTACGAAATGCGAAAAGCAAGTTCATTAAAAGAACTCACAAGAACAGACGAAAAACTAAAAGAAGTCACAGCAATTCTTCGAGAAAGAACAACTTTTTTAAACAACTTAGAACGAGAAAGACAACAAGCATTAAAATTCAAAAAATTAGAACAAGATGTAAAAACTTTCAAAGCAAGCATAATCTATCAAGACTTAACAAAAAAGAAAAAACAGCTTACAGAAGTAAATAATCAAATTGAAAAGAAAAGCAAAGAAATTGAAAAAATCCAAAAACAAAAAATAAGCATCAAGACAACAATCAATAATCTCGAGGAGAAAATCAAAAGTATTAATTCTCAAATACAAAAACAAACAGGATTAGAACAAGAAAAATTAAATCAAGAAATTGCAAACCTAAGAGCAGAACTTGCCGGACTAACAGTTAAACTCGAGAACTCAGAAAGAAAACTCTTTGAAATCTCAAAACAAAAAAACGAGTTACAAAAAATAATCAGAAACAATGAATTCTCTATGAAAGAACTTCAAAAAACAAATTCTACTTCTCAAACAAAAGTAAAAGAAAAAGAACTTGAATCAAAAAAACAAGAACTTGAAAAACTCGAAGAACAAAGAAAAAAATTCTACATGATGAAATCAGAACTAAAATCCCTCAGAGAAAGATTTCAAGATAAAAAAATAGTTCTACAAAATTACACAAATGAATCAGAATTCTTAGTAAAACAGATAAACAATTTAATAAAAGAACTTTTTGACAAAGACACAAACCACAGAAAATTAGATGAACTAAAATATTCTCTCTCAGAAAAAACACAGATTTTAGAGAACCTCGAGAAAAGAGAAAAAGAATTAGAAAAAATAGCCTACACTAATGAATTAGAAATTGAAAATAATAGAAAACTAATTGACAAGATTTCTAAAATAGATATTTGCCCTGTTTGTAAAAGCAAAATCACAGAAAATCATTTAGACCAAATTAGAAAAGAAATTCTTCCAAGGATAAATTCTCTAAAAGACCAAACAGAAAAATCAGACAAGGAACTCAGTGAAATATCTTCTAAAAAACAAATGCTCAAACAAAGAATAGAACAAATCAAACAAGAAATTTCTCAAAGAAACTCAGACTTAATTAAAATTTCAAACATCAACGAGAAAAAACAACAAATTAAAATTTTCCAAGAAAACACAGAAAAAACAAAACAAGAATTACAACAATTAGAAAAAAGAAAAAAATTTCTCGAAGCAAATTTTGATGAAAACTCAAACATAGAACACAAATATGAAACAGCACAAATAGAAGTTAGAGAAATCTCAATAAGATCAGAAGAAAACGTAAGTTCTGAAATATCTTTTAAGCAAAGAGAATTAGAAAGATCAAAGATTGCTTTAAAACAATTAGCAAGAGATGAGCAAGACCTCAACGAGGAAAACAAAGAAATCAAAAATATAATTCAAGATATGGAAGATAATCTTGAAAAAAAGAAAATTCAAGAAGAACAATTAAGTAAAATGTTTAATAAATTAATTGAAGAAAGAGAAAAATACCAGAAACAGATTAGAGAAAATGAATATGAATTTTCTGAACAACAAAATAAAATCAACTTAATTGACCAAGAGAAAAATGGATTTAATATAGACAAAGCAAGAATTGGTGCAGAATTAGAAAACTTAGAAAACGACATGCTTTCTTATCCAAATATAGAAATAATAAAAATCAATAAAGAAAAATTATACGAAAAACTAAACAGTGCCCAAGAAACACTCTCAAGAATCGGCTCTGTAAATCTTCGTTCATTAGACGTTTATGATTCTATTAAAGAAGAATATGATACAATAAAAGAAAAAGTTGAAACAATAGAAAAAGAAAAACAAGGAATCATGAGGATTATCCAACAAATAGACATTAAGAAAAAGAAAACATTCCTTTCAACATTAAAAGAATTAAATGATATTTTTACAAGAAACTTCACGCAACTTTCAACCAAAGGGCAAGTCACACTAGAACTTGAAAACAGAAAAGACCCTTTTGAAGGAGGAGTAAAGATAATTGTAAAAACCGGCCACGGAAAATACTTTGACGTCACATCACTTTCAGGAGGAGAACAAACTCTCGTCGCCTTATCATTAATCTTCGCAATTCAAAAATACAAACCATATTGCTTCTATATCCTAGACGAAATCGACGCTGCTCTCGACAAACGAAACTCAGAAAGGTTAGCAGGATTATTAACAAAATACATGAAACAAGGACAATATCTTGTAATAACTCACAACGACGAAATAATCACAAACGCAACAAACCTCTACGGCGTCAGCATGCACGACGGTGTTTCTAAGATTATTAGTTTGAAAGTGTAGCAAGTTTTGGCGACGGATTTAAAAAATTAAAGAAAGAAGGCAATTTTGGGATTTTAAATTTTTTAGGAGGATTTACAACAATTCCAACAGGAAGCAAATCTCTTTCTCCACGTTTATATTCTTTTATATCTTCTCTATCTATTGTTAAAAATCTATCTGTTTCATATTTTCCTTCATTATCTTTTCCTTCTTCATATTCGCTAAAAATTATTATGGACCCTGGTTTGAAATTTTTCCTGCTTTTCCAAGGGAGATCACCAAAAATAGTAGTTACAAATCTGTTATCCTTGGAATATTGTTTTAACGATTCATCACATACAGGATACCAGCCATTTTTTCCAACATATTCGTTAGTTAACCAAGGAGCATCCATATATTCAGGAATCTCTAATTTTGACATATTATATTGCAATTTATTTAATTTATAAAAATTTATATGTTTGACTTTCGGCCCAAATAGCCTCGCTAACGCTCGGTCATAAAAAATTAATAATAAAAATCTTTCCTTAACAAATTTCTCGTGGAAAATCATGACAAAGTCTGATTTGAAGTAATGTTATAAGTGAGCGAAGCGAACGCATTTTACCGTCGACAAATCATTTCTTCTTAAACAATTCAATTATCACTTGATTTTGTTTATACAATGCTTTTTGCATATAATGATTCGCTTCTAATAGATTTACCATACAGGCATCATATTTTCCTTGTCCTTTATAATGATTACTTCTATTTAGAGATTCTTCTGCCATCTTTACAAATGCTTGTGTGTC
>CAZRXO010000003.1:0-37093 GCA_964604105.1 Candidatus Woesearchaeota archaeon
TGCTGTTATGATTATTTATTAAAAAAACCTAAAAACTTTTGAGGGGTGCTATAAGTCTCTCATCGAAATTATCCCCCTCTAAAAAAGGTGTGTAATAAGTGATTCTTGTTGGAGCTTTTTTATCCAAATCAATCGCAAGGTCGTGCATAAAAGTTCCTGACTTCTCATCAACCAATCGAACCAAATTTACTTGTACCATAGATTCTTAGAAGATAAGTTATTTATAAACTTTTCCATCAGATGTAACTTTAAAGTTACATCTTATCCTCCAAACAACAATCCAAGAAACAAAACAATCCCAAAGGTTCCCAAGAGGATTACAATAAACCAAAAAACTATTCTGTTAAATTGTTTTATATCTTTTTCCCCTTTTCTAATCAAAGGAAAATCAGGTTCATATTTTCTTTGACCTTCATTAAATTTCATTGGAGGAACTATTTCTTTGTTTTTAATTTTCCTTGGCATTTTACATTCTCTCCAAATTCTTTATCCGTTTATCAATCGATGGATGTGTTGAACCCATTCCCTTAAATGGATTTGCAAAAAACAATGGAGCAACAGCCTTGCTGACTTTTTTCTCTGGCTTTACAACATCGGCCTTAATTTTTTTCAAAGCCCCAATTAAACCAGTTGGATAACGAGTAAATTTAACAGCAGAAGCATCTGCACTAAATTCTCTTTTACGAGAAATTGACATTTGAACTAACCACACAACAATCGGTGCAAGAATCGCCAACACAATTCCAATCACTAAAAAAACAACATTATTTTTATCATTACCTCCGCCCCGAAAAAACAAACTCCTCAAAAAAATCTGCGAAACAATTGAAATCATTCCAACCATAACCGCTACCAAAGTCATATACCTCATATCATAACTTGCGACATGCCCGAGCTCGTGCGCCAATACACCCTCTAGTTCTCTTTTATCCAACTTTGCCAAAGCACCCTCAGTAACACATACAACAGCATGCTGCGGATCACGACCAGATGCAAAAGCATTTATCTGTGCAGACTTCATAACATAAAGCCCAGGCATTGGCAAACCAGAAGCAATTGTCAAACCCTCGACAAGTTGATAATATTGTTTATAATTTTCACGAGAAGCTTTCTTCGCCCCAACAGAAGCAATCGCGATTTTATCTGAATTATAATATGAAATTAAAAGATAACTTATTGAAATAATAATCGCAATAATTAAAATTATAAAAATATCAACACCGCCCCAAGCCATTCCAATCACCCAAACCAATGCAACAAGAACAGCAAACACAACAAACATTAGAAAAAAAGATTTCCATTTGTTCCTCGAGATCTGATCACGGAAGTCTATACGAATTGGTTCCATAATTTATATTGGGAAAAAGAGTTTTTAAAATTTTATTCCCCATCAAAATTCGGTAACTTAAGATAAAATTCTCCGTATTTTCTTATTAAATAATCGTAGACTCTTTCAACTTCTTTTCCTCTGTGATATCTTTTTAATAAAGGTAAGCATACATCCTGCAATCCCACAAACATAAAGTGTTTTTGTTCAGTATATTTTTTCTCATTCTCCAAATCCGCAGATAAAATTCTTAATTCATTTTCAATCTTGCTCACACACTCATCTGTTCCAAAAGAATTTGCTTGCACAATTCCCCGACCGATTCCGATAAAATCTTCTAGATACTTTTCTTCAAATTCTTCTTCTATTTTCTCGTCGGAATGCGCTTTTCTAAAAAACAAATCTAAAGGATTATCTGTATCGCTTTTTTTGGAAATTAATCTTGAATAAAAATCTTTTCTTTCTTGAGAAATCATTAATTCAAGTAGGGGGTCTGCAAAAACATAAATGCACGCTGCAGTAAGATGATAATCAATAAATAATTCAGAATCTATTTTTTCATACCCTCTAAAAATATTATTAACTTTATTCAAAAATCCATCAAAACCTTTTCTACTAAAGTTTAGATTTCTCTCCCGAATTTTATGGATTATCTTAGCAACATCCTCAAATCTCCTCATAAGTCTCATATCCATTTCAAGACTAGTTCTTGACTCCAAATCCATTCCAACCATACAATTCAAAGCACAGAGAAATATTTATAGTTTTGTATACTCAAAATTAATCAAACTTAACTTTATGTAAACGATTTTCTTATTTTATTTCTAATCAAACTTAACTTTAACAACTTCCCTTTCCTTTGGAGAAGTAACTTCAAAGAATTCTTTCTTTTTTCTTCCATATAAATTAGCGAAGAAATTACCAGGGAAAGTTGTTCTCATGTTTTCATAACTTAAAATTGAGTCATTGTAAAATTGTCGAGAATAAGCAACTTTATCCTCTGTGCTTGCAAGTTCTCTTTGCAATTCCAAGAAATTTGTGTTTGCTTTCAAATCAGGATAACCCTCGGCAATTGCAAATAATTTTCCTAAAGCACCTTCAAGTTTTTGGTCTGCCTTAATTTTTCCTTCAAATCCTTTTGCACCAACAAGAGCCTTTCGAGCTTCTGTCACAGATTTTATCGCCGCTGTTTCGTGTTTCGCATAACCTTTTACTGTCTCAATCAAATTCGGAATTAAATCTGCCCGTCTTTTCAACTGAACATCAATCTGCGACAATGAATTATCAATCCTGTTCGACAAAACAGCGAACCGATTATAATACACAAAAAATGCAATTGCAATTAATACTGCAAGAATTATTATTAACCAAACAAACCATAACATAAAATAAATAAGAAAGAGGAGTTTATAAAATTAATCCTAAAGAGATTTTCTATAATGGTTATTCCCAACCTTTAAGCATAGTCCTTATCCTGACAGAAAATTTTTCCAACCCAAAATATTATTTTTGCTAATAACTGGTTTTCATCTTATTCAAAAGAATACATAAAACTTTTTGCATAACCTCTTGCTCCACCAACCCTTCCGGGAGAAGTCACTGAAGGAACAAAAAATAAAAAAGGAAGTTTAATAATTGCTTCCTCTTCTTCAGAAGTATACTCTTTGAGAGATTTATCTGAAACTCTTTCACTAACTAGTAAACTCAGTCCTAAAGCATATATTGATAACGGATTTAAATCATTGTATATTCTTTCAAAATCATCGAATAATTTTTTACATATTTGCCCAGAATCATAAGACTCATTCCAAACAGCAGTTGCTCTTGTGAAAGGAAGTTTAGTTTTATCTCTTCCAAAGCAGTAATATAATTGCCCAACTTGTTCAAGTGTTAATCGTGTTAATCTTTTTGTCATTTTATTTTTTGTCAATTTTATTTTTAATCACTCTTTTGAATTCATTCATCTCTTCGATTCCAAGGGGAATAATCTCGCTGAATCTATAATAATCATTATGCCCAGCATAATTTAGAGATGTTCCTTGGACGATGAGTCCATCAAAATTTTGAAAATAAATTGTTTCATAAGACGAAAGAAGAATTTCAGTAGTCATTAAATCGGCTAGCTCAGAAATAGACTTTCTTGTTCTATAATCTTCCCAATCTTCTCCTTGAAATTTTACTTTACAACCATAAGCAATATATTTCTCTGGAGAAAAGCCAGTTTTTCCTAACAAAATAGTTCTAACTGTTGATTTCTCTGTTTTCATTTTTTCCTTTTCTTCAGGTTTTTTTAATCCAAGTATTTCTCTTAATGTTTTCATCTTACTATTTCAGTGTGAATACAATTAATAAAACTTATTTCAGAATATTCTACCGAAATAACAAGATTTATAAAATATAAGTAATTATGTTAAATATGGACAAGAAAGATTTAAAGATACTTACCGAGTTAGATAAAGATGCTAGGCAATCCAACCAACAAATTGGGAGAAAAGTTGGATTAAGTAAAGAAGTAGTAAAATATAGAATTGATAAACTAATCGAGGATAAGACTATTATTAGATTTCATGCAGTAATTAATTATTTTAAATTGGGAATTATGAAATTTAAACTTTATCTTAGATTAACAAATGCAAATAAAGAAAAGATTGAAGAAATAGCAAATTATTTCTTCAGACATAAAAAAACAGAATGGGTTGTTACCACAACCGGAAGATGGGATTTAATAGTTGGGTTTCTCGTAAAAAATGCCAATGAATTTGATGATGAAATTCAAATCGCCATGAATAAATTTTCTAAGTCCATAATTGAAAAAGCAGTTACAACGACATTGGAGCTATCTCATCAATCAAGGGAATTTCTAAAAGATTCAGAATCTAAAAAAAGAGAGATTGTTTATCATACCTTAAAAGATCCTTTAGCAAAGGTGGATGATGTTGATTTAGAAATTTTAAAGATTCTTGTAAATAACTCCAGAATTCCTATAACACAAATAGCCTCTAGATTAAAAACTACGGCGAGAATTGCCCAATACAAGATTGATTCCCTTGAAAAGAAAAAAATTATTCTCGCTTACAAAGCACAATTAGATCCTCCTAAGGTAGGAAGAATTTTTTGTAAAGCATTATTATATCTAACAAATACAACTCAAAAAAGACTTGAAGAATTTATTTTATATACCTCCTCGCTAAAAGATGCGGTCTGGCCACAAAAGGTTTTAGGAGCATGGGATTTTGAATTAGATTTTGAATTAGAAAGCTATGATAGATTTCAAGAAATACTTTTAGAGTTAAAAGAAAAATTTCCAGACTTAATTAAAAACCATGAGTTCTGTATAGTCTCTAAGGAATATAAATTAGACTTTTTCCCAGGAGCATACAGAGAAATAACAATTTGATTATTATATATCCCACAACAAGAATTCTTATAAACACAAATCTCATTAAGTAATCATAAAAAGAGGATTGGAAATGTTTCGTAAAAAAAAGAAACTACACATTTATTTATTTCGGCATGGTCAGACAACTTATAATCGTGATGAAATTTTTACTGGTTGGAAAGATGCAAAGCTAACAAAACAAGGAATAAAGCAAGCAAACACAATCGCGCGAAAATTAAAAAACAAAAAATTCCAAGTTGCATTTCACACAAGACTCTCTCGTTCTATAGATACATTAAAACCGGTTTTAAGAGACCACCCAGAATGTGTTGCATTAATTAAAAACGATTTAATGATTGAAAGAAATTATGGAATTTATTCTGGGACATCCCATGAAACTTTTATCAACAAAAGGGGTAAAGAAGAATATAAATTAATTCATCGGGGTTGGGACGTAAAAATTCCAAAAGGCGAAAACTTTTCTCAAGTGGAAAAAAGAGTAAAAAAATTCATCAAGGAATTAAAAAAGTTCATGAAAAAAAACAAAGTCAGCGTCGCCATTTCTGCCCACGGAAATTCAATTCGACTTTTCAGAAAAATCTGGGAAAAGGCAACAATCAAAGAAACAGTTTCGTGGTTTATTCCATACGACAAAATTTATCGTTATACCATAGAAGTTTAAATTAAAAAATTAAAATGCCCGGGCACTTTACATGAAAGTTGTGAGCATTATTAGGCTGAATTATTTCTTTTTACCTTTTTTTGCAGGTTTCTTTTTTGCCATAGTTCCACACCTCCTTTTGTAGCGGATACAATTGCACTATAGTTTAGTTTTTAAATTATTTGAGCCACTAAAAAGTTACATTTTTACAACGATAAACCTTAAAAACCCTCGGTGTTCAAGTGATTTAATTAAACTTGGAGGTCGAGTGATTTCGAGACCCAACAAAGGGGGTATCCCTGTGGGAGGGTAAGGTTAACGAGCAATTATTAACCTGTGCGGGGTCGCGAGAAAAGATTTAATATGCCAGAAGATGAATATGAAGAAGACGAAGAATCTGACGAGGATGAAGAAGACGAAGAATCTGACGATGATGTAGCTGATGATTCTGACGAAGATTCTTTTGACGACGATGAAGAAGATTAGTTCCTAATCAAATAATTTTTTATTTTTATTTTTTAATATAAAATTTTAAAAACCCCTTTTCCTTTTCCCTCAAATGACAATTAAAATAAACCGAGAAACATGTATTGGTTGCGCATTATGTGAATCAATCTGTCCAGAAGTTTTTAAAATGGACGACGAATTCAAGGCAACAGTAAAAACACAAAAAGATTTGCCTTGTGTAAAAGAAGCAATTGAAAGTTGTCCTGTTGAATGTGTTACTAATTAATTATTTCTTCTTAAATCTAAAACCTCGAATCAAGTGCTCAATACTTTTACCGACGACAAAAATAAAACTTCCTAACATTCCCAAAATCAAATCAATCATTGTATCATCAATTTTTGACACAACCAAATTAAGTTTTTCAATGCCACTAATATCTCGAATATAAACTCCTTGCAAATTCATATTCCAAACTAAATCCATCAAATATTCTCCAATTTCGTGAATCGCCAAGAACGACATCATAAACATAAATGTTATCAAAAGTTTCCATTGAATAGATAGATTTTTTCTATCAGCAATATGATAAACAAGAAAACTCGCAAGAATAGGCATAACAAAGTGAAGAATTTTATCATAAATTGTATAAATTGCATATAGTGGTGCAAACAAAATTCCAAAAGCGAGAATAATCAAAATAATATAATAATGCCAAATTTTAAATTCAAGTTTAAACATATAATCAATACTATAAAATACAATCAATCCGAAGATAAATCCCAAAACTCTTACAGAAGTAGACAAACTTTGAAATAAATAAAACACAAGCAAAATAAAAACTGAAATCCCTGCTAAAAATCTCCTCTTATATTTGTAATCCATAAAATAAAGAAAGAACTTTTGTATAAAAATCTTCCTAACACAAACTTTATTAAGATTATTTCTTTTATCCTAACATGTTTAATAAAAAGGGGTTGTCCGCAGTTGTCGCCACATTAATGATTATTTTGCTTGTGTTAATTGCAATAGGAATTATTTGGGTTGTGGTAAAAAATGTAATCACTGAGGGTTCTGAACAAGTTTCAATCGATAAATTTTCTTTAGATTTGAAAATAAAAAATGCAATGCTCAATGATGAAACAGGTGAATTAAATGTAGTTCTTGAAAGAGGGGCAGGTAAAGGAGAATTAAAAGGAATAAATTTTGTTTTATTTGACGGGACAAGCTCAGAAGTTGTAGAAGTTCTTGACTCTGCACAATCAATGCCTGGAGAACTTGAAACAAAAACATTTTCTGTTGCAGCAGAAGATTTGGAGGAATTAGAGATAGACAAAATAATAAAAGTTTCAGTCGCACCAATCTTTGAATCTAGTTCTGGGGAAAAACAAATTGAAGATATTATCGCAGAAAGAGTCATTGGAGAATGTACTGATACTTGTGGGGATTTAGAATGTGGAACTGTTTGTGGAACAAGTTGTGGAACTTGTGAAGGAGGATATTCTTGTAATCAAGGTCAATGTGAAGAAACTCCTTGTGAAAAAGATTGCACAAATTTACAATGTGGTCTTGATCCAATTTGTGGAGAAAGTTGTGGAAGCTGTTCTGAACCAGAAACTTGTCAAGAAGGAATTTGCAAAGAACCAGTTGTCCCAAAAGATTGTAATGTCGACGGTTCTGCGAGTTCAACAGGAGTAACTTGTTCTGGGGCAGGTGAAGATGAAACTTCTGCAACAATTGATTCTTGTGGAGATAAGGGCGGTACTTTCACTTATGTAGATAATATAGAATTAGATAAGTCAAAATTTTCTGTTGGAGAAGAAATCACCGTCGCTTGCAAAGTGCATTGTTTTTACATTGGTTCAACTTATTACAAGATATTTTACAAAAAAAATTCAGGAGATTGGAATGAAATATCTTCTGGTGCATGCCAAGGAGGGGGAGAAAATTATAAAGAATTTTTTGCAGAAACATTTACAATTGAAGAGGGAGATTCAACACAATATGTTCGGTGTGCCTCAGCACTTTATAATCCTTCTTATGAAGATGGTTGTTCCTCTGCAATGTATGTTGATCACGACGACTTAGATTTTATTGTGGAATAAAAATTAAACAAAAACATTTATTAATTCCCAACTCTTCTCCAACCTATGAAAGAGGCAGACTCAAAAAATAAGGTTGATTTTGTAAAATGGTTTTCTGAAATGAATAAAAACTCTGGAAATATTGCCGGAGGAAAAGGAGCAAACCTTGCAGAAATCTATAATTTAAAGGTCGCTGTTCCACCAGGATTTGTCGTCACTGCACAAGCTTATGATTATTTTATAGAAATAGCAGGAATAAAACAAAAAATTCGAGAACTTTTGTCAACAATAAATTATGAAGATACAAAACAATTAGACAAGATAACAAAAAACATTCGAGCTCTCATAGAAGATTCAGAATTCCCAGAAGAGATGAAAGAAGAAATTATAGAATCTTATGAGCAATTAGATGAAAACCCCGAAGATTTTAGAAGCAAACCAGTTTCAGATATTTTAAATGCAGCACACGAACCAACATTTGTCGCAGTTCGTTCATCAGCAACAGCAGAAGATTTAGCCGGAGCATCATTCGCAGGACAACAAGATACTTTTCTAAATGTAAAAGGCAAAGAAGATTTATTGCACAACATTAAAATGTGTTTCGCCTCGCTGTTCACTTCACGGGCAACATATTACAGAAATAAAAAAGGATTCAAACATGACCAAGTCAGCCTCGCTGTTGTAGTTCAGAAAATGATTGACTCTGACAAGTCGGGGGTAATTTTCTCAAAAGACCCCTCATATAATAATGAAAATGTAATTATCGAGGCTGTTTGGGGTTTAGGAGAAGGAATTGTTTCAGGAAAAGTAACGCCCGATCGTTATGTTGTTTCAAAAGATTTTAATATTTTAGAAAAAACCATTGCAGATAAAAAAATAGCCTTGACAAGAGATTCAGGGGGGGGGAAAGCAATTGTAAAATTAAGAGAAGAAAAATCAAAACACCAAGTTCTGAAGGATCATGAAATTGAAAAACTTGCAGAAATAGCAATAAAATTAGAAGAGCATTATGGAAAACCACAAGACATAGAATTCGCAATTGAAGACGATGAAATTTACATTGTGCAAACGAGACCAATTACCACAATGGAGAAAAGACATGAAGAACACGAAGTAAGAGAATTAAAAGGAGAAGTTCTTATCACAGGCTTAGCAGCTTCGCCAGGAATTGGTTCTGGAAAATTAAGAATTATTGAAGACTTAAAAGATTTAGATAAAATAAAACAAGGAGATATTTTAGTTACAAAAATGACAAACCCAGACATGGTAGTCACAATGCAAAAAGCAGCAGCAATAGTAACTGACGACGGGGGCATGACTGCGCACGCTTCAATTGTCTCGCGAGAAATGGGAATCCCGTGCGTGGTTGGAACACATGAAGCAACAACATTGCTAAAAGACGGGGAAGTAATTACTGTCGACGGTTACACCGGAAAAATCTACAAAGACAAGGTTGCAGAGACGCAACAAAAAGAAGTAAAGAAAGTCACAGCACAAACAAAAACAAAAATAAAAGTTATTGTTGATTTGCCAACATTCGCACCTCGTGCAGCTAAGACTGGAATTAAATCTGTGGGGCTTACTAGAATTGAGGGAATCATTGCAGAATCAGGAAAACACCCAAATTACTTTTTACAAAAAAACAAGATTGAAGATTATACAGAAGTAATTTTCAATGGAGTTAAAGAAATTGCAAAATACTTTGAAGAAATTTGGGTGAGAACTTCAGATATTCGAAGCGATGAATTTGAAAACCTTGAGGGATTTCCAGGATATGAAGAAGCAAATCCCATGCTTGGTCTTCACGGAATTCGTTACAGTTTAAAGCAGCCAGAAATTCTAAAAGCAGAATTAAAAGCTTTACAAAAAGTTGCGCAAACAGGAACAAAGGTTGGATTACTTTTACCTCAAGTTATTTCTGTCGAAGAAGTTGCAAAAGTAAAAGAATATTTAGAAGAAATAAAATTCAATGATGCACGAGTCGGGGTAATGGTAGAAACACCTGCGGCAGTTCAAATAATTGGGTTGCTATGCGACGAGGGGATAGATTTCATTTCATTTGGGACAAATGATTTAACGCAATATATCCTCGCTGTTGATAGAGGAAATGAAAAAGTTCAACATCTCTACAATGAATTGCACCCCGCAGTTTTAGCGCAACTCGCTTATGTCATAAGAGTTTGTAAAAGAAATAAGGTAGAAACTTCAATTTGCGGGCAAGCAGGTTCAAAAAAAGAAATGGTTAAATATTTAGTAGAAACAGGAATAGATTCAATTTCTGTAAATGCAGATATGGCTGCGGAAATTGCAGATTATGTTGCAGAGATAGAAAAAAATTCTCCAAATCAAAAACAAGAGGAAGAACAAAAAACAGAAATAAAAAAAGTAACCCCTGCAATGTTTGAAAAAAATAAACATAAAGAAGAAAACATTTTTGAAAAAGCAATAGATAAAGTAGAAGAAGTTGTCGGAGAATTCACTAATAATAAATCTGGGGAAGCTTTTGTATTACCTCCAGAAGTTTCAAATAAACTAGATGAAGAATCAGAAGAAGTTCCAGTGATAAGGGGTGCAGAAAACTTAGAAAAATCTGAAGAACAATCAGTTGAACAAGATGATGCAGTAGTTGAACCTCAGAGTGAAACTCCTTTCCCCTTAACAGATTCTCCTAGCAATAGCGAGCAAGATGAATTCAACCACGAAAACATTTCAGAACATGACAAAGAGCATTTTGCGAAGACAGATGATGTTCCAAAACCAATAGAAAAACAAGAAGAAAACCAAGAGCCAGAATTTAATGAAGATAATATATCTGAACACGAAAAACAAGAGGATGAAGTTCTAGATATTTTCTAAATATTTATAAATCCCCCAACCCTCCTTATAATATGCCAAAAAAAGTTATTCTCAAAAAGAAAGTATCCCCAAGAAAAACACCAAATTCTGGAGCAAAGAAAAAACCCTCGCCAATAGATTCAACACAGAAAAGTCTAAATGATAATTTCATTGCTCTTCAAAAGGTTATGACAAATCTTGCTATAAAATTTGATAGTCTATCATCTCAAATTTCTCAACTATTAAATTTATTTGAAATCTCTGCAAAAGCTCTCGCTGAGAAAGATTTTGATTTTGAAAAATCAAACAAAGACAATAAAAAGATTATAGAAAAATTAGATACACTCTCAGAACAAAATAAAATAATTGCGCGAGGATTGACCTTAATGCATGAAAAATTTGAACCAGAATCAGAAGAGGTTGAGGAAGAAATTTCCGAACAAAGACCAATGCCTTCGATGAGATCCCCTAGGCCCCTGCCCACAAGACCTATGGCAAATCCTGCGAATCCTCAAGCAATCAAAGCACAACTTGAACAAAAAGATTCCTTAGGAAGAGCATCAAATATCCATCGTCTTGGGAAAAACGACCAATATTACAAATCAATTGCTGATCAAAACAAAGAAAAACCAAGGCAATAAAATTAATCTGAAATAAATTCCAATCATTTGCTCAACCATACTAAATCTTTTTCTTCTTAACAACTTTCTCTAAAATTTTATATACTCTCCTTCCCTAAACCCAATATGATAAAAAATTCCTCAAAAGATTTCAAAAGAAAATTTTTACTTGCATTTACAAATCAATTAATCAGAGCGCACACCCCAAGATATTTTTTAGACCAACAAATCAAGGGAAGAATTAAGGAGGTAGACCAAGAAAAACAATCTCAAGAAACAAAATTCAAAACATTAAAAGAATTAAAAAAAGAAGTCCCAGAGCTTTTTAACAAACCATATTTTAAAAGAACACAAGAAATTAGAGAAACCCCGATGAAAATTCTGAGAATCCCAGAACCAAAACTCCCACCACATTTGCAATATCTTAGGCCCACTGCAAAATCTGATGTAAAAATTAATCTGGGAAAACTAAATCCCTTGCTTGCAGACCCCCAAGTAAAATCAATTGAATGTAATGGGGAAAATCAAAAAGTCATTGTAAGAATTCCCCAACCAAAACCCGCAAACATTCAATTAACAAAAGAAGAAATAGATAACATAATAGATAAATTCGAACAAGAATCAAAGATTCCTGCTGATGAGGGTTTTTACAGAGTCGCTGTTGGGGCATTAGTTTTCTCTGCAATAATTTCAGACTTAACCGGCTCGAGATTCTTGATTAAAAAAATTCCTCAACAAAAACAAATGCCTCAAAGAAGAATGCAGGAATTTAGGCCTATGATGAGGAGATAATTATTTTTTAAAGTCATAAAGTCTTTCTACATCAATTCTATCCCAAGTTAATTTTTGAGAATGATTTTCTCCTTGTAAAAGTCTCAAAGAATTTGTAGCAAAAAGATGCCCATCATTTGTTAATATGTATTTTAGTCGCGTTTTCATATTATCTCCAAAGATCAATTTTCAATTCACTCTTTTCTCTTTCCTCAACCAATTTCTTTACATCAGGAAAGATTTCTTCTATAAATTTTTCTAGTTTTCCAGCCAATTCTTCAACAGGGTTTTTATTTGAAATGAGACTTACATTGACAAAATCATAGCAATAATCATCATTACTTTTTTTAAAATTCATACGCCTTACCCATATCAAAATATTCTCAGGAGTCAAATAAATACTTCCTCTATCAAAGTTAATTCCATTAATATATGTAGAGTTGTTCTCCAGATAAACTCCAATCTCACGTTCCATTTGAATAATTGTCTGTACTCCCATTCTTCCTAACTCTGAAGAATTATATTTATCAGGATTTCTTGGGAAACATATTGCTTTTTGATATTTTGAACCAACTTTTCTCTCCCTTTTATTATCTCCTCTTTGCTTTGCATTAAGTATTTTGGATAACTCGCTCATTTTATTTTTCCTTCTAAATTTTTTGTTTCGAGATTCAAATCTCTTTCAAAATCCTCTAGTTTTTCTTTTTGAATATCTTTAATAAAAACATATTTCCCATCTTTATCTTCTACAAAGATTCTTTCATTGTAAAATAATTCATGTGTTTGGATTACTAATTCATTTTTGCCATCCTTATCAAAATCTTGAAAATAAGCAGCCTCAGGCAACCCCGCATTCTTCCCTGTGGAATACATTCCACCCATCAAGACACATAGAGCACAAAAAGCGGGCATCAGCCAGTT
This sequence comes from Candidatus Woesearchaeota archaeon, assembly GCA_964604105.1. GTDB lineage: Archaea > Nanobdellota > Nanobdellia > Pacearchaeales > GW2011-AR1 > CAYZVU01. The sequence goes on from CAZRXO010000003.1 coordinate 13,044, forward strand.
GTATTTGTTAGTTGTACATTTATCTTCTTCCATAAAAGTCACTAATATTTCCAGTTTATCTAACTTTTACCTCATATGTCTGTCTTTTATCTATATCTCCTCCAAAACATTTAAATAATACCTGATATATAATATAGTATGTGGAAAGCAGTCTTCGAAGGAAAACATAATAGTTGCCTAATTGCTCCCTTATGTAAAAAATATAAAATTACAGATTTTGTTTACTTAGTAAATGCTTGGAAAGAAAAGAATTCTTTCTATTATACAGAGGCTCATGTTTTGCAAGGTGGTGAAGAAGATAAAAAGAAATTTGTCAAAGAAATGAAAAAAGAAAAAAGTATAATCAAATTTGAACAGCGAGGGAATTTTATCATTACTTTAAATAAAAGACCAGAATGGCTTTCAGTTTATATGCCTCTTTGGGATAAAAGATTAATTCAAACAAAACCAATTGTTCAAAAATCAGATGGGACAGAAATTTGGGAACTCGGTTGTTGGGATAAAGAACCTTTAACATATATTCTTGAAAAATTACCTAAAGAATTTGAAATTAAATTAAAATCAATTACTCAGGAAAAGATTGATGAAATTTTTCTTCCACATATTATGCCCAAACTAAGTCAAAGACAAAAAGAGATAATTCAACTTGCAGTCAAGGAAGGTTACTTTGATTTTCCAAGAAAAATAAATTTAGATGGTCTAGCGAAAAAGACAAATCTTTCAAAACAAACAGTTCAACAACATCTTAGATTTGCAGAAAAGAAATTAGTACCTTTTTTGACAGAAAATATTTTGTGAGATAACTCGCTGTCGCTCGAATATACTAACTCCAAATCCGCCATGAGGCAGGATTTTCCGTCGAGAAATCTATTAACCCAAAAACAACTTTCACATATATTTTAGACTAATGCTCACAGAGTTAAAAATATTTTCCTATTAATAACTTTTCCTCAGCGAGAAATTCGCCTGCAATTTCGAGCAATCAATTTTGCCGAAGGCAAGAATTCTAATCACTTCAGCATCAAACTAATATTTCTCTTAATATCAGCCTCTAAAGAAGCCTTTTTTTTATCTAAATCATCTTTTTGTCTTTTCAAATTATCCTGAATTTTTTTATTAAACTCTGCCTGAACTCTTTTTTTAAGTTCATTTTCTTTTCTAGCTAATTCTCTATCAAGTTCTGCATGAAGTTTTTCTGTAATCTCTTTAATCTTTTTAGCATCAGTCATTTTTAACTTTCTCTCAAAACTTTTTCTCCCAGTTAATAGTTCCTTCACAGTTCTTCTCTCAACAGAAAGATTTTCTCTAATATCTTGCAATGTCTGTTCTTTTTCATGAAGATGTCTTTTTACTTCTTTGATTTTCCCTTCATTTTCTTTTCGTTTCATATCAAGTTGCTTTTGAGAAAGTCTCTTTTGATTTTCAATCTCATTATTTAATCTATCTAAGAAATTTTTCTCCAACTCATCGTGAATCTTTTTCTTTTCTTCAATTAATTTAATCCTCAAATTTCTATTGGCTTCTGCAAGAAGTTTCTTCATTAAGATTCTTTTTTGTTCTTTAAATTTCTCTCTTTCTCTTTTCTTAATCTTATTAAATTCCTGTTGCAAAGAATGCTTTTTTAGTTCAATTGATTCAATATATTCTGCTTTATTTTTTTCAAACTCCTTTTCCTCTTTTTCAATAAGAACCTTTCCAGAATCAATTTGTTTTCTTAGCCTGTCCATTCGCATTCCTGCAAGTTCTTCTTTGCGCCTCAGGTTTTCATAATTATTCTTTAACTCTTGTTTAGATTTCTCAATTCTATTTTTTTGTTCCTGAATTCCTAAAAGAGTTTTATGCTCATGAAATTTAAGCTCATTCATATGTTTGTTATATCTTCCTTCTAAAATCTTTTTTCGGGAGTCGTAAATACCCTCCAATTTATCTTTTTCCCTTGAGATTGAGCTATTTAATTTTTTATTAAATTCTTCTTTTAATCTTTCTCTTCTTTCATTTGTTTGTTTCTTAACTTCAGCAACAACCTTGTTATGGAACTTCTCTTTCAAAACCTTTTCCTTAGATTCAATCTCACCATGAATTCTTTTAGTTCCTTCTTCAGAAATCTTTTTGTAATATTGTTTTTTTTCGCGTTCTAATTGAGCATTTTTCTCTTTTAATTTCTTTTCAACTTTATCAAAGAATTCTTTTTTATCATTAGCCAATTGAGCACGTTTCTCCTTTGTCTCTTTTTTAATTCTATTAAGAAGTTCTTTTTTTTCATTTTCTAACTGAGCATTTTTCTCTTTTAATTTCTTTTCAACTTTATCAAAGAATTCTTTCTTTTCATTAGTCAATTGAGAACTTTTTTCTCTTAGCTCTTTCTTAGTTTTATTAAAGAATTCTTTTTTATCAACTTCAATCTTCGCTGTTTTTTCATCAATTACTTTCTTAACTTCTCTTGCTTCTTCTTCTGTTAAATCTTTTTTAAGTCCAGTAATAAAATCAATGTACTTTTCATCAACTAATGTCCCAACTTCACCGTCTATTTTCCTCTTCTCTTCTTTTTTCTTTTTTTCCTCAAACATATTCTTTAAATTTCTAATTTGAGAATTTAGTTTTTTATATTCTTCATTTATTTTGTTATCTTTCAAACGAGCAATCTTTAATGCTTGCAATCTTTTTTCTTCTCCAATCTCTCTTTCTCTTTTAGCAATTTTTAATGTCTGTTTGCTTTTTTGCTCTTCAAGTTCTTTATCTTTTTTCAATCGTGTAATCTGTGTCTTTAATCTCGGAACTTCTTCCTCCTTAAGTTTAGAATATTTTCTTCTAATCTTTTTTATTGAAGATGTTTTTTTCTTAATCTTCGCCATTTTCGTCTTTAGTTTTTTAAGTCTTTTTTCAATTTCATCAATAGAAGTGGGATCTTTTAGTTGGGATTTTATTATATTAACTTCAACCTCAAATTTCTTGGGCGGGTCAAGAATTCGAACTTCTCTTTTCAATTCTTTTAATCTATCGATTTTCTCCTCGTAATTCACAAATTTCTTAGGAATATTCTTAACTATTTTTTTAGATTTTTTCTTTACCTCTTTCTTCGCCATCTTTTGTATATTATTTAATCTCTTTTAATTTAAAAAACTTTACTTCTCTCGTAATTTCTTTAATTCTAATTCCAGAGTCGCTGTGCCGTAATATCCTTGCTTCTTCCAAAGTTTTAATTTTCTTTTTAGTCCTTTGATTTGAATTTTTTTCACTTTCTTTTCAATCTTTATTTGTTTTCTTAAACTCTTCCGTGCTTTCTTCTGAATTTTCCTAAACTCTTTCTTTTCTTTTCTTGATTTTTTCTTTTCAATTTTCTTGAAAACTTTGATTTGTTTTTTTATTCTTTTATGACTCTTCTTATGTTTAAACCATAAAGCAATTCCTAAAAAAATCTTATGTTCTCTTCGAGCCCTTGCTCTCCGAGAAAACGCTTTCTCTTGAATCTTCTTTAATTTTTTTCTTTCAGCAATTCTTCTTTTCTCCTCTATTAATCTTAATCTCTCCTTTCTTTTTTTATCTCTCAATAATTTTTTATGCAAGTTTCTCGCCTGATGGCCCAAGATAATTTTTCTCACAAATTTCTTTTCTTTTCTAGCAACATGGTGTTCAAGTTCAATAACTTCTTTTTTCAAATTTGCAGTCCCATAATAACCTTCAGCTTTCCAAATTCTTAATTGCCTTTTCAATTTAGCAAGTAATTTTTCTTCATAACTTTTCACCGGAACCATAATTATTTTAGGTTTAATCTCTTCAATAGGAACCACCTTTCTTCTTTTCTTGAAACTAATCGAAGGAAACACAACCAATCTCTTAAACCACCGAGTAATTTTTCTTTCTAATTTCTTCTCTTTTCTTGTATCAAATTTAGCACTTTCCACAATCTCAAAAATTGTTTCAGGAACTCTTTGTAAATTGATTTTTCTTCTTTCTTCTATTACAAAGGTCATAATTAAAATTCCAAATATCATCCATGAAACTAGAATTGCCCAGAATAACCAATCAAAAAAACTTTTCTTATTCAAGCATTCAGGGCAATTATCCCCCCCACAATCAACTCCAACCTCGTCGTAATTTTTCACACCATCATAACAATAATCACAATAACCTGTGAAAGAGCCCCCTGTTAAACTAATATCAACTTTCTTTAAATCAGTAAATTCTATAAGCTCTTTTTCTTTAATACGACTAACAAGTTCACTTGTCTCTGCATCATAGATTTCAACATAATCTTCATAACACCATTTTGTTTTTTTAGATGTAATCGGGATTGCTAAACCACACGGCAGTTCTTCAATTTTATCCTCTTTACATTTTCCCAAGTCTTCACAAATTTTTTCCTTGTAACCTTGAACAAAAGTAGATCCCTCAAGAACATCATTTATATCATACTTCGCCCCACATGAACTCCAATCACTACAATTCCATTGAGTATAACATCCACATTTTTCTTCTTCAGGTTTTCCAATTGTTTTATTACAATACTTCAAATCAACACAATCAAATGGATAACTATTAACGTCCCCCTCTTCACAATCTGTCCAATCACAATCCCAATTAGGAATACAATCTAAGCTTGCATTTTCATTTATTTCAATATTCCAATTAATATGTTGTATTTGAGAATCCGCCACGATTTCAGCTTTTACCTCTGAGTCTTCTTCAAAAGATTCAGAGTAACTACTTGATAAACTCCCTATTCCAATATCTTGTTTTTTAGATTGCGAATTCAATAACCAAGTTGCAGCCAAATTTGCCTCGCCGGCCAAATCTCTAACCTCTATATTAAATCCTACAGAATCTCCTTTGGCCAAAATTAAATTCAATTCTTTAGGGGAATAATCAATTTCAATTCCAGAAATACAAGATTGGGTTTGGTCTGGTTTATTTAATTCTGTCCCACAAGTATTTTTATCTTCACAAGTTCTTATTTGAATTTCTTCGACACATGTGCTCCATGCTTTGCACACCCAATTTTCTATACAAGAAGCACAAACCCCACTATAACATCTTTCAAATCCGCCGCAAGTTTCTGTTGCCCATTCTCCCCACAAAGAACAGCCAACTGTTCCTCCGCAAGTTCTAACGCGAGTTAAACTATCACTTAAACATTCTTTTTGTTGTTGTCCAAGAACACAATTATCACACGTTGTTTGCACACATCGAGCTCCTTCACAAATCTTTCCTGCACCACAATAATTTTCACTCCAAGCACTCCATTCCAAACAACTATCTGAATCATAATTTCCACAAGTTCTTGTATTCAAAGTTGTTGAGTCCGAGCAAGTGTTTTGAGAACTTCCTGAAGGAGAACAATCATCACTGCAACCACCTCCACCCCCGCCGCCCCCAGAACCACAACTCTGCGATTCAACTTCAACACAACTAGTGCTATCTGTTCTTGATCTTGTTTGCGAACTCCCTACGCAAGGGCTCCAAGCACTCCATGCCCCAAAATCCCCTTGGCAAATTCCAACATCTGAATGAAGCACAGAACCAAGATAATTTAAATGGCTATCGTCGCTATTATTAACTTCCCACTTAATATAAGCTCCGGCTCCAGAACTATAATTAACAATTAAACTTGTAATATATTGCCCCACCCCAAGTTTAGTCATATCACCTGGATAATATTTTATCCCCCGAAGAGAATCGTCGCTTTTCATTGCAGTAGCACTGATATTTTGAGGGTCATAGTTTAAATTTGAAACACTTCCATTATTTTTCTTAATCTCAATTGTTAAAGTTGCAATATCTCCGTCATAATATTTTCCATTAGATTGCAATCCACCCATAGTCGGGGTTGTAACATAATTAGCAACTGTAAGATTAATCGCAGATTGATTTAATAATCTTGAAGTTCCAGAATAACTATAGTTGACTTGTATATCTTTTTTCCCAACATCTCTCACACTGATATTATAATCTAAAATGCAATCTCCTGAAGAATTAGTTAAAGAATTTCCCAATAAAGCACTATCTTCAAAGAAATAACATGTAGCTCCACTAATTCCAGAGAAGGTGCTTGAGTCAAAAACTTTTGCAGTTAAATTTATATTGTTCCTAAGAATCCCTAAATCATCTTCTCCGCTGGTTGTTCCCCCCCTTAATAATTCTTGATTGTTTAATGGGGAAGTTATATTTATTGTCGCTGTTACTATTGAATTTAAAATGCCAAACCTCCCAGTAAAACTTGAACTTGTATAATTCGCTACTGGTTGCTCACCCCCAATTAATCTTTGTGTAAAACTCAAAGAGCTTGCATTTGCCGTCGGACCAAAATCAAATTTAGAGCGAATAGTATAACTCGAAGAAGTTCCATTAAATGCAAAAACACCCGACACAACTATTGTTAGTAAAATCATTCCAACTAAAATATTTCTCAAAACTTTACTTTCCATTTTTTAAATAATGCAATTTACAATTTCCAATTTCTCGAACATTAATAATACCCTTGCCAATTAAATTCATCAAGGCCATTGAAACAGTAATTCGAGAAACATTAGTTTGGTCTGCAAGCTCTTGAATTGTCAAACCACGATTATCTTTTTTTAGAATTTTCTGCACATCTATTATAACTTCTTCTACTTTTCCCATCTTTTAAAATATACACTAGTATATAACATTAGTGATTATCATAAGTAATTAACATTGGTATATAAAGATTTCTATATCCCCTCACTCTTTATTCTTCTTTTCTTTTTTCTCTTTCTCAGATTCTTCTACTACTGGTTCTTCGGTAGCTTCTTCATCCACCCCTTCTTCTACTGGTTCTTCATTAGTTGCGGGTATGCTACTTTCTTCACCCACGATAGTTTCAGAGTCCCCCACAACACTTTCATTATTTTCTTCTTCAGAGTTTATGACAAGGGCATCATTAGTTCCTCCCTCTCTTGTTTCAAAATCAAACAATCCAAATTCTTTATTCAAATCTGTAATTTCATTATCCCCAACATTCTCTGCGATTAATCCATTAGCTAGATCTTTCAACCAGTTTACAATATCTCTTTGCATCCAACTTTCTAATTTTAAATCTCCTAATTGCAAATCATAAAATCTTGTTGCAGATTTTCCGCCAAATTCAAACTTAACTTCAACACCCCCACTATGTTCTATCGCAGTTGTTTTTACAGAAGTTTCATTTCCAAATTCCTCAAGAAGAATAGCTTTTTCCTCCTCTGTCAAGAAAACATTTCTTAATTTAATTTTGTCCCCCAAAGTTAAATTTTCTTCTGTAAATTCTTCAATACTAATTTCTCCTTCTTCTAAATTTGCTTCTAAAGAAAGAATTTCCTCCCCACCATAAACTAAATTAATAATTAATTCTCCTGGTTTAAAAGTTAAATTCAATTGAGACAAATCAATAGCCAAAATTTTTCCTTCATCTCCAAGATAGTCTTCGCCAAATCCAGACTCTGTTTCAGAATAATCTGTTGTTACAAGAATGACTCCTTCATTAACTTCTAAATCTAAATTCCCCTCGCTGATTTCAACAAATTCCACAACACCCTCATCATTAGTTTCTTTAATCCTCACAGAACCAGATTTAATTTGCGCGACATAATCTTCTCCCAACTCATATTCAAAATCATTTACAGACGAAACCTCGCCATTAATTTCTCCTTGTGCTAATTCTTCTTGAGTCACTTGACCGGTTAAAGATAAAAATACCTTTGAAAAAAATCCTGTAATTGTTTTAACAAATGCTCCAGTAACAGGAGCACCCCCTTCTGAATTTTCTGATGAACTTTCTTCAGGACTTTCTGAACTTGAATCCTCGCCACTTGTTTCTTCTGGTTTTTTTTCTTTTTTCTCTTCGGTTTTTTCAGCTTTCTTTTCTTTTTTTATTTCTTCTTTATTAATTTCTGTTTCCTCAATAGCCTCTTCATCAACAGTGGCCTCGTCTTCTACAATAATTTCTTCACTTACTATTTCAGTTGTTTCTCCTTCACTTTCAGTTGTTGTTTCGCCTTCTTCAATATTTTCAGTATTTTCTTCTACCACCTCTTCACTTTCTACTTCTTCAAAAACTTCCTCCTCTTCTACCACTTCTTCACCACCCCTTTCAACAATTTCTCCGGTTTCAATTTCTTCTTCAACTTCTATAATTTCTAAAGTAAAATAAATTGTTTTTGGAATTTCTTTCTCACCTTCAACACCATAACCTAACCCCTCGCCAGAAATACTTTTTCCTTCAACATAAAAATCTCCTTCAGCAACTTCTTCAGTAGCCAAGGCCTCTAATTCATATTCATATGTTTCACCATTGTTTGTAAATACAACCTTTGTCGAGGCAGGGATGAATTCACCTTCTTTCAAGGAGAGTTTTATGATTCCTTCAAGAGATTCAGTATCAGTATAACTTCCTTCTAAACCAAGGCTAACTTTACCTGTGAGCCCATTAAAATTTCCAACAACATAAACAAGAGCCAATAAAATTGCAACCCCTAAAAAAATCCCTAAGAATTTTTTATTAAAATTAAATCCAGAAGAACCCCCTCCACTTCCATGATATTCTGAAACTACTTTTCCCCCAATTCTTTTACTATGATAAATATAAGGCCCATACCTTTTACCATTCTTATAAATATATTTTTTATACACCATCTTTTGTCTTGCAATTTACTGTAAGTAAATAACTAAGGATATTAAGAAATATAATTATTTAAATCTTTTCAAAACCCGAAAATCAAAATTAGTTACCCTACAACCAAAGAATTATTTTTCAGCGTCGGTATAAGGAACTAATACAACAGGATTACCTTCTGCGTCAATTAACTGAACAGACCCTTGCTGGTTAATTGATTGCAAAATTGTAGCAATTGTAATTTGCTGGGCTTCGATTTGCTTGTTGTAAATATATTTTGTAAATTGTGGTTTTAGCACAAGTGTGTACAAAACAATTCCTGCAAGAACCAACACAAGAATCAACAAAATTGCTATAATCATTCTCGTATTATCTTTTTTTTCTTTATATGCCATTTTTCTCCTAAATTATTTAATTAGTTGTAGTAATTTCAACCATTGTTATAACACTTTCCCAAGCAATATCTCCTTGCCCTTCAACATAAGCAGAGATTAAATCTCCTGCTTCAAAGGTCACAACCTCTGATGATTGAACATCATAATCTTTTTTTGTCTCTACAGATGAGGCATCAAGAGTATTACTAAATCTAATTGCCTCGCCATTTTTATAAATTATTATACTAATCTCTCCTTCAGAATCTGCCTTTGCTACATCTAAACTTGTTGAGATTCCAGTAATACTTCCCTCCCGCATCATCACATAGCCATTATCTAAACTTCCTTCAACACCTGTAGCGGTTTTCAAGAATCCAGAATCACTCCTCTCATCAGCCATTCCAAAATGCAAGAACTGTCTCTTGTCATGAGCAATAATTAAATCCCCTTGTGCCTGCAATTCATTCACAGAATATGTAATTACAAAGATTTGATTTTTCTCTTTTCCTTCCTCTTCATAATCAACTTGATAAATTGCTAAATTAGAATTATCAACATTTTCAATTGCAACCTCCTTGGGCAAATCTTCAAAATTAACTTCAGTAACATTTGTGATGTCTTCTGCTGGCACCCCTTTTTTCTCAACAAACTTTTCAACATATGTTCTTACCTCATTTCTTATTTCATTTGGATTAGAAACATCGTAGATAACTCCTTCCACAGATGCCTTGGTTTCCTCGCTGACTTCACTAGAAACAGAATCTGCAGCAGTCGCGAATACTCCCACAACTAAAAGCAAAACCATACTTAGAACTACACTCAATAAAATCTTTTTCATCTTCTCTTTTGGTATAATAGAATAGTAATTCAACTTTAAAAATCTTCTCTTCTATCGAAAGATATTTATACTAAAAATTATTAATTAGTTTATTCTATATATTTTATAGAAGTGAGAAAAGTGAAAGGAGGTATGATAATGATAAATAACAAAAAAGGTTTGTCAGCAATTGTTGCGACACTTATGATAATTTTACTTGTCTTAATTGCAGTTGGAATTATTTGGGTTGTTGTGCGAAATGTTGTTGAAAGTGGAACACAAAATATTGATATCGGTGCAAAATGTTTAGAAGTTGATGTAAGAGCTACTGCTGTTAGCCCAACTAACCAAGTTACCTTGGAAAGAGGTGCAGGGGGAATAAATATTGATGAAGCTAATGGGGGAGTAGTAATTGTATTTACTGATGGTCTTAACTCAGAGAGTTTTGATTTATGGAAAGACGGGGGATTAGAGGAAAATAAATTAAATCCTTTAGATACAAAAACAACAGTAGGTTTAGAAGGATTAACTGGTGCAGACATGGTACAAGTTACAGTGTATTTCAAAAATGACAAGGGGGAATCTCAACTTTGTGGTACAACAACAGAATATAGTTTTACTCCTGAACCAGCATAAATTTTACTTTTTATTTTTCTATTTCTTTTTTATTTTAATACCCTAGCAAGAGCTTAATTCAAATTGCTCCTCGCCAAATAATCTATTAATCCAGAAGTAAAATTCACATCGGTGAGATCAGTTGAACAAATGAATTAGATTTATTTCCTAAATAATAAATTTCCCTAAGCGAGAAATTCGCTTGCAATTTCGATCAACCAATCGAGCAAAGCAATCAATTTTTAATAGGTAATTTTAAAAACATCGGGATTCTTATTTCTTTATGGATACTTTATTTTGGATTAGTTTATTATTTAAGATTTTTATCTGTGGACTTGTTTTATGGATGTTATATAGTCTTCTTTATAAGATGCGCAAAAAAAAGGATTCTATAGGGGATAAAACTTTAGTTCTTATTTCAAGCATCTTTTTTTTATTGGCGGGTTTATTCTTTTTAATCCTTCTTATTTTCCTTGCACTTGTGAATATTCATGCTATCTTTAGTTGGGTTCCTCTCTTGTTTTTTTTAGCCATGATTTTATTTCTTGTCACAGGAATTCTTTTTTTAATCCGTTATTTTAAAATAAAGAAAAAGAAGGTTGTTAAAAAAAGAGTTTCATCTTTCAGAAGAAAAAGTAGGTGTATTGCTTTACATTCGACGAAGTCAGTCCATTAACTACTTCTTAACTCTCCGCAAAACATAAACCGCGTCATTCTTCCTCACAACTCCAGAAACATTAATCGCAACATCCTCGCTCTTCTTTCCTTGGGAAACTTGCCTGTGATTAATTTCCATTCTTTCAACTTTCGCGTGCTCAATTCCAGTTGTCTTTCCAATAACACAAATTTCTTCACCAACTTTCAAACCAGAATTTAAACTAACAATTGCAACATTTATTTTTGGGTAATAATGTTTTATTTTTCCAACAAAATGTTTTTTTTCTATAGAAGCAGAATGTTCAACTTTTGCAAAATCTTTCGCCGAAGGCAAACCCAAGTAAAAACCAGAACTAAAACCACGATTGTAAACTTTCTTCAACTCTTCCATGCTCTCAAGAATTTCTTTTTTAGAGAGTTTATTATCCAGAGCTTTTCTATAAACTCTAACAACAGCATCCACATAACGAGGGTCTCTATTTCTGCCTTCAATCTTAAAACTTTTAATTCCTGAATTTTTCATTTTTTCAATAAACGGCAAAGTGCATAAATCCTTTGCAGACATAATCTTGTCATTCTCAACTTCAAGCTCATAACCTTCTTGATTGTCTCGTGCAACATAACTTCTCCGACACGGATGTAAACATTGTCCTCGGTTTGCAGATTTGTTAAATAAAAATTGCGACATAAAACATCTCCCAGAAACAGAAACACACATTGCTCCGTGGCAAAAAGCTTCAACATCAATAACATTTGAAATTTCTTTAACTTGCTTTAAATTTAACTCACGAGCAAGAACAATTCTCTTTGCTCCAAGTTTCTTATAAACTTTAGCAGCCTCGGAATTCGCCACAGAAGATTGGGTCGAGATATGAAATTCAACCTTGTGCTTTTTACATAAATTAATCACAGATAAATCCCAACAAATCACAGCATCAACATATTTTTTTGCAGTTTTAATTATTTTCTCAACTTTCATAAGTTCTTCATCATACATTATTGTATTCAGAGCCAAATACATTTTAATTTTTTTAGGTTTACAAATTTCTTTTATCTTTGGCAAATCTTTTAATTCAAAATTCCGAGCACCTGCCCGCATATTAAATCCTTGAATTCCAAAGTAAACAGCATTCGCTCCTGCATTCACAGCTGCAACTAACATAGGAAAATTTCCAACAGGAGCGAGGAGTTCATATGGGGGTTTTTGGTTCATAAAGATAAAAGAAAGATTTGATATAAAAATCCTCGCTTCGCGAGAGATAATGGCTTCACATTCGACTCTGTTAGAATGTTTCGCTAAGAAATCTATTAAGACAAAAGGATTTTTTCCACAGGTTCAAATAAGTCGCTTGTAATATAATTGAAGATGTCTTTTGGAAATATCCATTTTGCATCAGAGATTTCTTCACTATCATTTATTTTTAATTCTCCTTCTAAAAATTCACATAAGTAATATGTAATTTCTTTTCCAGAATTTGGGTGTGTTCTCTTTCCAATTTTTCTAATTATCTTACATTTAATATTTGATTCTTCAAAGACCTCTCTTTTTAGTGCTTCTTCTTTTGTTTCATTTAGTTCTACTCTCCCCCAGGGAAAACCCATGTTAGGTTTGATTCTGTTAACTTCTTTTTAAGAAGTAGAATTTTAGAATCTTTTTTGATTATTCCTAAAACTACCTTGCTTTCCATAGAGAAAGAAGAAGAATTTAATTAATAAGATTAACTATTTCTTAACATGAACATCAACCTGTGGAAAAGGAATTTCAATCTTCGCTTTGTTCAATGCATTGTATATTCGAGTGTTCGCCTCGTCAATTGCAGAAAATCTATTTTCAAAATTGTCAACCCAGAAATATGCTTTAAAACTTAAAGCCGAATCAGCCATTTCAGTAAACCGAACATATGGTTCAGGATTTTTTTCAACATGGGCTATTTTTTTCAATTCAGCCAAAATAATTTTCTTAACTTTATCAACATCAGAACCATAAGCAACTCCAAAACTCACAACAGCTCGAGACTTTGGTTCAGGCAATGCAACATTTTGAATTGTGCTCTCTGCTAATTTAGAATTTGGAATAATAATTAATTCATTATCAAAAGTTTGAATCTTTGTGCTCCTCAAACCAATGTGCATTATTTTTCCTTTTGTATTTGAATCTAAATAAACTAAATCCCCAACCCGAACAGAATGATCAAGCACCATCGCGGCCCCAGAAAAAATATTGGACAAAACAGGTTGCAAAGCCAATGCAACAGCCAAACCAGCAATACCCAAACTCGCAAGCAAAGGAGTAATCTCAACACCCCATAAATTCAAAATATATAAAATCGCAATTATAATAAGTGCAGAATTCAAAATACTTTTGAAAATAGTTATCAAACTGTCGTCGATATCTGACTTTGTTTTCTTTGCTGCTTTTTTTAATGCAGAAATCACAAGAACATTAACCACAACATAGACTAAATATGCTATGACTATAACAATAAATGAAGAGATAAAATGATTTAGCACAATACTTACATTTTCTTCAAGAGGCACCTCGCCCACCGCTACAAAAATAGATACAAAAAAAGCTAAAAAAGTTAGTGGTCTCGAGGATTTCTTAACAAGTTTGTCATCAACATCTGTTTTTGTTTTACTTGATAATTTAATTGAAATTCTCGTCGCTATTGAAAGCCCAACCCGAATTAAAAATAACAAGCCTGCAAGTACAATAAATGCTCGAAGATAATGATTGACAATATATTGCTCTAACATGATAGAAAAAGTTCAAGGGAGTTTATAAGATTATTTATTTTCACGATAAAAACATTTATTCACTAATTTTTTATCAATGAATCTAAACTTATTTTTCTTAATTAAAGCCCCAGAACAAATTTCTTTGAAGGCATAAACCTCAATATCTTTTTTCAAAGATTTTATAGCCCTAATTAATGGAGAAAAATCCCCGTCGCCAGAGATTAAAATTGCCTTATCATATTTATCTTTATTAGCATCCATAATCATATCAATCGCCAAATGAATATCATCGCCCTTAATTGAATAAAACTCTTCATCTAACTCATTTAATCGTTTCTGTCTTTTACATAAGATAACCTCAAATTTTTTCAATTTTTTCAATCGATTAAATAGTTTTTGTTGCCTTTCCCATTTGTTTATGTTTAGTTTTCGCTTTAAGGAAGCATTATAATAATTAACCCTCACTAATTCATGATTCTTACATATCTCTTTAGCAAGTTTTTCAAAATCAAACATAAAGTCATTATATCTTTGATTTATTGTCTTAATCCCATAAACAAAATTAGCACCATCAATATAAATACAAATCCTCTTTTTCATTTGATAAAAAATACCGGCATTGCCGAAGCAAGACCGGGAGCACGTTTTGCGGGATGTCCGAAGACTAAGGCATTCCCTGACACCTAAAGTATAGAAATTAAAATATTATTTAAGTCTTTCGATAGGGGAATTTGCTCCACATCTACCACCAGTGTAGGTGTTCGCCAGGGAAAACCATTAACTAAAAGACAACTCCAACATTGAGGTTCAACAACTGATCACCCCACCAATCGGCGAAGCCAGTTCATTAATTATTTGTATTAATCTGCGCGAGTAGAAAATTATTTTCTTCCATAAAGAATGTTTTTGTATTGTTGTTTGGCTGATTCCAATAAGTCTTCATCAGCAAGAGATTCAAAATCATAATTCATTAGATCCTTTTCTTCCTCAGAAAGTATTTTTTCTTTTTCAAAGATCCAACCATAAAACTCTTCTGGAAGAGCATCTCTTCTTGCTTCATATTTTCTCGCTTCTTTCTCATATTTTTCTTTAAAGATTTTTTCAATTTCCAGATTATCTTCTAGTATAAGAAGGGTTAGATTTTTATGATTTCTCCAACTACGAGGAGAATTAAGAATCTTATAAATTTTATTTACATATTTTACAGAAAATCTTTCACATACCTCCATTTTTTCTAAGGTTGCAATATATCTTTTGCCTGTGGGTGTTTCATAGGGTTCACTAACTTCATCAAAGCATTCTTCTTTATTTAGTTTTTCTAGTGTTGTAAGTAGTTTTTTCATTTTTCCTCCATAAGATTAAGAACCTTGTTCGCAAGCCCATTAGTGTTTAATGGGAACTTAGCTTTTTCTTTTTTAGATAATGTTTTATATTTTGGAAGATACTCCATCAAATCTAGTAACCAAATTCTTTTACAATCTATTATGGGGGCATCTTCATAGTTTCTACTATCAATGCTTTCCTCGATTTCTTTCAACTTTTCATAAATTTCTTTTGCTTCCATATAATTTCCACCCTCGAAAAGGTATTTATAATTTCGTCCTCCTTTAGAGGACAACAAAATAGAAAGACTTTTATATAATAAAGATTAAAATTAATTATGAAAGATAAGATATTGGAAGAAGCAGGATTAACAAAAAATGAGATAGAAGTATACAAGGCTCTTCTTAAACTTGGTTCTACTACGGCAGGACCTTTAACGAGGAAATCAGGGGTACATAGATCAAGAGTATATGAGGCCCTAAACAGATTAATCGAAAAAGGTTTAGTTTCTTTCAGTGTTCAGGCAAATAGGAAAAACTTTCAAGCACAGAACCCAGAAGCAATAATTAATTTTCTAGAAGAAAAAAAGAAAAAAGTAAAAGAAATTCTTCCTGAGTTAAAAGCCTTGCAATTATCAGAACCAGATAAACAAGAAGCAAAGGTATTTCAAGGTTACAAAGGAATAAAATCTATTTTTGAAAATATTGTAAATACCCTCGGAAAAAGTCAAGAAGTATTAACTTTCGGAGCAAGATCTGGCCAAGATATTAATCCAGATGTTTGGGAAGCATTCTTCAAGCACCTAAATGATAGACGAGTAAAAAAAGGAATTATTCAAAAGATGATTTACAACGAGGATTTAAGAGATTCTCAAGTTGCAAAAGAATACAAAAATAGCAAATTAACTCAAGTGAAATTTGCTCCTCAAAAAACAATTACTGGGACCAGCATTTATGGGGATAATGTGGCAATGATTGTTTGGGAAGAAAAACCCTACGGATTTATTATTACAAGTAAGGAAGTTGCAGATTCATTTAGAGAACAATTTAAGATTCTTTGGAAGACAGCAAAAAGATA
This sequence comes from Candidatus Woesearchaeota archaeon, assembly GCA_964604105.1. Classification (GTDB taxonomy): domain Archaea; phylum Nanobdellota; class Nanobdellia; order Pacearchaeales; family GW2011-AR1; genus CAYZVU01. Next base: position 29,254 of record CAZRXO010000003.1, read on the forward strand.
ATTATTTCTTCCCCTTCACATCACTTTTCTTCCGCTGTACAATAACATTCCTCTTACTAACCTTCTTCAAAACCATAATCTTTTCCTTCCCTGTTTCCAAATCTTTAACTTTAACTTTCTTTTGCTGAACTTCTTTTGCACCAATAAAAATTACTTGGTCAAAGTTCTTCGCGTTCGCGTATTCCATTCCCCTCGACGGCTTGCCATAGTAAATAGTTACATTCCTGCCCTTTTCCCGAAGCTGTTGTGCAACTTCAATTGCCATTTTATCCTCGTCTAATGAAACAACAAGAACTTTTGGGGTATCATATTCTATTTTTGCAACTTGAGACAATCTTTCCAGCCCCATTCCAAAACCAAACGAAGAAACACCTTCAAAAGTATATGCTCCTCCCCCAATAATAGTTCCCTTTATTCCATTTGCCTTTACTTCAAAAACAGTTCCATCATAATAAGACAGTCCTCTTACAATTGTAGGAGAGAAAACAATTTTAAAACCATATAGTTTACAATATTCCATAAGGGAGATAATTTCTTTGTATGATTCAAATTTCTTAAAAAATTCTTCCCCTTGTTTTATCCAATCAATAATTTTAGCAGCGTTAAATTTCTTAAGATTTTTTTTAACTTCAGATTCAGGTAATTTATCATATTTATCAATCTCTCGAAGAACTTGTTCTTTATCTTTTAAATTAATTTTTGCTTCATCCAAGATTTCATTCATTAATTTTCGATTGTTAAATAAAATTATTGGCTTAACTCCTAATTTAGTTAAAACTTCATTTGCAACAGCTAAAACTTCTGCCTCATCTTTTGTTGAAGATCCCATGGTGTCAATATCACATTGGGTAAACTGTCTAAACCTCTCTGCAGAAACAGGTTCATCCCTAAATACTGGCCCAATTTGATATCGTTTATAAGGAAGTTTTTTGTTCTGCATCAACCGTTTCAATTGAAAAGTAAACTCATAACGAAGAGCAAGTTTTCGATTTCCTTTATCTTTTAGTTTGTAAACCTCAGAAACAGCTTCGTCTTTTTCATTATCTCCCTTAACAAAACTTTCATATTCTATAATTGGAGTTTCAGCAGGCTCAAAACCAAATCTTTCAAAAGTCTCAACTAAAATTTTTTTAATTTCTGCCCGTTTTCGAGCATCTTCGTCTGTATAATCTTTAAATCCTTTTACTGTTTCTGTTTTCATTTTTTATAGGCAATTCTGAAAAATTTAATTAATATTATCAGAGCTAAAAAAGCAAAGACAGTTATTAAAAGTAATGTAAGAATCTTTATTAAGGTCGTTTCAAAATTGAATTCTCCTTTGAAAAACTTATCATATCCAATTATAGAGACAATAAAAGATATTCCAAATAAAGCTCCAAAAGAAAATCCCGAAGTCCAAAAATCTCTTTCTCTCTTTGATGTTTCTGTTTTCATTTCTTCACCTTTTTGATTAATTTAATTACTATATTATAACCTATTAATATAAATGCTATTGTTATCACTATAATTGAAATTATAAAAACAATCTTGGCAATTTTTTGAAAAACAAATGCTGCTTTATTTCCAAAAATAAAATTTAGTAAAAGGCCAAAGCCTATTACAATTAAAAGAAAGAAAATAATTCCAAATAGAGCTGTAGTATATTCATCATCCCAAATTGTTAATTTATTCTTCTTTTTCATTTTCTCTTCCTTTTTTTAGACTCGCGAATTTGAGGACGGAAGGAGGGAGTCGAACCCTCTTTGTACGGAATTCGCGAGCTCGCACGAGGCATTGATATCAAGCGATAGTCTCTACCACGAACCTGCTCTCCACAACCGCACGTAATAACCGTTATACCACAACCGTCATAATTCAATTTATTTAATTGAGTTGAATCCACTATAAAAAGTTTTTGAGAAAAAAAGTCACAACTAGAAAAAACATTACTTCGGACAATGCCGACAATTCCTATTTTTAATTGTCATAGAAATATGAGCTATAGAGGGTATTTAAAATTTTCCAATTGCTCCAAAATCGCGCCAGCGCAGATTTTTCTGCTAAGAAATTTATTAATCCAAAAGTAAACTTCACGTCGTTGTTCAACTAATCACCCTGACAATCGGCGAAGCCAGTCTATTAATTACTTAATATCATTCGCGCAATTTATTGCGAGCATTTTTTATATTCACTTTCCCACAACTAAATATGAAAGAAAAAGAGTGGAATGAAATTTCTGAAAATTATTACGAGGAAATTCTAAGCCCAATTAAAAATAGTTTGAAAAGCCCGTTATTCTACGATATTAAACAAATAAAAGACAAAGACAAAAAATCAGTTATTGATTTAGGTTGTGGCCTTGGAGAATTAGAAAAATTACTTTCAAAGGAATTTAAAGAAGTTGTCGCAATTGACTTTTCTGAAGAGATGATAAAAAGTGCACAAGAAAAAAATAAAGCTCTTCAGAATGTCGAATTCCAAGTTAAAGATATTTCTTCGATGCCAGAATTTCACAATAAATTTGATGTTGCTATTTCAATAAATTCTATAATTGTCCCAGACTTAAATAAAATAGACCAAATGTTTTCTGAAGTAAATAATACTCTAAAGAAAGATGGAAAATTTATTTGTATTTTACCATCCATGGAAATATATGCTTATCAAGCAATGCTAATTGCGCAAAAACAAGGAAAGAAAATTAAAGATATAGAAAAGCTAAGAGAAAAGGCAAAAGAATTCATAAATGATGAAGAACACGATTTTCTCCTCGGAGTAACTGATTTTGAAGGCAAACAAAAATATTATTATAGATTTGAAATTTTGTGGAGATTGAAAAAAGCTGGATTCAAAAATATTGAAATAAAAAAAGTTCTTTATTCTTGGAAGGAATTTGCCGAAGCTGGACAGAAAAATTTTCCAGGTGAAGACCCTCCTTGGGATTGGTATGTTATTTGCGAAAAGTCCTAAGGAATAATCTCAGGACCAAACATTTTAAATACCTAACCGAACATATAAGGTTATGTGGATTGCAGAATTAAAACTTAATCACAAGGATTGTCCTATTGTAACTCGTTGTCAAAAGTTTAATGTTGTGGTTTTATCTTACCCTTCTGTGTGGTATGAAAAAAGAGGGAATAAATACGCCACAACAACTTGTTATTTTCAAAATGTAGAGGATAAAATAAAAAAAGCATTTTTGAAAGATTTAAAATTAGATAAGAGAATTACTAATTTAGATATTGCGGGAGATGTTTTTACTTATGAAATTAATCTGAAGAAACACGGAGAACATGTAATGCTTTATCATCAAAAACAAATCTTCTTTGTGAAACCTACGGTAAATCATTTTGACGGGCATGAATATTGGGAAGTTGCTTCATGGGATAGAAAAGTTATCGAGCAATTTATTAAAGAGTTAGAAAAGCATATGGACATTTGCATAATTTTAAAACTTGAACAAGCACATTTGAAAGAAGTTCGGTTCCCTCAATTAATGCCCCAGCTTTCAGAGAATCAAAAGAAAATTTTGGAGATCGCATACAAGCATGGATTCTATAATTATCCAAAGAAAAAATCAATTAAAGATTTAGCAAAAATTGCAAAGCTGAGTGTTTCAACATTTCAAGAACATTTGAGAAAAGCAGAGATAAAAATTCTTCCCTTGATAATTGAAGAGCAGGTTAAAAAATAATTTGATTACATTAACTTTGATCCATTTGGAACTTTTCTTTCAGGCATAGCCAATACAACATTTCCATCGTCTAAGATAAATCCTGTTGTTAAAAATTCTGAAAAGAAATTTGCGATTTGTTTTTTAGGAAAATTTACTCCCCCTAAGATTTGTTTTCCAATTAAATCTTCTTTTTTATAAAAATGAGTTATCTGAGCACTTGATTTTTTTACCCCAATATCTTTTCCAAAATAAACTTCTAATTTGTATGAAGGTTTTCTTGCTTCTGGAAAATCTTCAACTTTTAGAATAGTCCCAACTCTTAACTCGACACCTTCAAAATCATTCCAACTTATTTCTCTCATCTAATTCCCAAATACCATCACTATTTAATTTTAACTCAAGAATTCCTTCTTTTTTTCTTTTTTCTTTCTCAACACTATCTATTGTAGTAATTTCTATATAACCAACTCCCGAGAGGTATTCATGCCTTGTATGAACCCCATTCTCTTCCATTAATTTTTTTAAATATCCAAACATCTTAATCTTTTTTTATGAATAATACCTTTTAACACTTTTACCGAACATATTCGGTATAAAATATTTAAGATAATTCTCTTGGCTTTTGATATGGGAAAGAAAGAAGCAAGAAAAGATTATCATAAAAGGATAGATCAAGTTGAGAATATCCAAGATGAACTTTCGAGAGTTAAAAAGAGAATGGAAAACGGACTTTGGAAAGTTCTAGATGATTCTCTTAAAGAAAGAGCTATTTGGGTTAGGGGATTTAGAAATGATTTGAGATATCTTCGGAATATAGAGACTCAATTAAGACTTGAGATTGCTACTACCTTCAGATCTGGTGCAGAATCCGGAATGAACATTAAGAATATTGCTGATGAAATTTTAGATTTAGGGGTTCACTATTCATATATTCAAACTCGATACAGAGAAAAGGCAGAGAGTTGGGAAGATCCAGATAAATATCCGATTGGAACTAAGGATTAAAATGACAAAAGAAACACCAACGAAAATATTTCAAGATATTGAAGGAAGAGATTATTTTTATAATTTGGGAGAAAGATATTCCTATCGGCTTAAAATTAGAAGGATATCTGAAGGGGGAAAATTTTCCAAGATAGAATTTGAAGGGGCATCTGCAAGGAACAGCGTTGAAGCTTTGGAATCTGTAAGCAATTATTTATCTGAAGGAGATTATTTATCTAGGAGGATAGACTTTTCTTCTGTGAGTTTTTCTGAATTAGAAAAAGAGATTTTAGAATGGGTTATTGGGGAAACAATAAATCATGTTGTGGAGGGCAAGTCATATTATCTGGCTGAAAGTCTCCGAACTGCACAAAAGCTAAGTAGGTTATGTAAAATTGATATTATTGGGGGTATGCTAAGTGAAGAGAATTTGAAAAAAGGATTAGAATATGCTTCTAAAAAATTATATGAAAAAGAACTCCAAGAACTTATAGACCGTATTCCAAATGAACAAACCTCTCAAAAAGACAAAGAGGATTTCTTTTTTAGAATCCAAGAGACTTTTTATGCTGGAGAATCTATGGGATTAAGTGATAACGAGATCGAAGAGGATATCCGTGAGGCAGGCATAAATGAAGAACTATTGGGAAAGCATGGTTTTATGGAATAATCTCTGGCCCAAAATACTTTTCATATTCTAAATCTTTAACATCAATTAACTCTCTTACCTCTTCGCTTCTCGCCTTCAAAGAATCAATCAAAAACTTCACTGTTTTACAAATCAAATCCTCCCCCTCACAAGGCCAAAGTTTTGCATAATTAGAATAAAGACAACGACCACCACAAACCCCAAGATAATCACAAGAAACACAAGGTTCAATTACAGAAATCTTTTTTAGGTTATTAGGATTGCTCTTCAAATCACCGACATAAAAATTCTTAATACAATTCATAATCGGGCAAGTTGTAATTGTTCCATTAGTTGTAATTGTATAACCAGAATGCCCTGCCCCACATCTTAATTTTGCCGTCGCGCCTTTCAAAATATCTTGCATAATTCCAACAAAAGGATAAAACTTCAAAACCCTCCCCCTCCCCATCTCCCCAACCCAAAAATCAATCAATCTCAAAATACTTTTATTATACTTCCCAACAAATTTATTAAACTTCTCTTCGTCAAAATCAAATTTATAAAATCCAGCATCAATTTGCCAGTGAACAGAATCAAAAATCCCTAATTTAATTAAAAACTTTGCTTGTTCAAAAACATCTGGAAATTCTTGATCAATTGTCATTCGTGCGACAATCTCCCCAGTATATCTATTTGCTCGAATTAATTTTAAATTCTTTAAAACTAAATCATAAGTTCCCTTCCCACGATTATAATCTGTTCTCTCACGATTCCCGTCGACAGAAACCAAAATCCGAGAAAACTTATTCATGTATTCTTTAGGAAGTTCATGCAATAATTTTCCGTTGGTTTGCATACAGAACCGCGCAGGAATATGGTCCATAATCTCTTTTATCTTCGCAATATTAACAAGTGGCTCCCCACCATAAAAAATTATTGTTGGGTTTTCATCCTTGCTGATAAAATTTTTTAGTTCTTGAATATTAATATTTGAGTCATTTGGTGCAGAATAGTCGAAGGTGAATTTTTTGTCTAGGCCGTTATCAAATTCCTCAAATGATTTCTTATGACAATATCTACATTGCGAATTACATTTTTCTGTTAGGATTATGTGAAAGTGCATTATTCCACCTCAATCTCTCGCTTCCAACTATTTTCTCCAGTAGAAGAATCTTCAAAAAATTTTATTTTCAGCCCCCCCTTAAACATCGGACAATTTAAAACAAAAGTTTCAAATTCGCCACCTTCGCCAGCACCATGAATCTTAAATTTCTTATTCAACTCTCGAACTTCTTTAATAAACTCTGAGTCAATCTCCCGGCCCAGCCAACTTTTATCAAGAGGATAAGCAAAAACCCCAACAACAATTATTTTAAAATTATTTTCAATTAATTCCTCTAAATATTCAAATTCATCTTTATGCCAAAGGGGATTAATACATTTTAAACCAAGTTTGTCACAAATTTTCTGAATTCGCGAAGCCTGATAAACAGAATGTAAAGCACCAGTCACAACACCTTCAACATCATATTTCTTTTTCGCCTCAACAATTGCATTTTCTAAATCAACTAATTCTTCTTCTTTCACCCCTTTTGTTTTCCAACCAATTAGCGGAATTCTCATAACTTTTGCTTGCTTTTCAACTTTAGAAATCGACGGCGTGTGAAACATATAGCTTTCTTTATTTTCAGAAAACATTGAAATCAAACAAATCAACTCATGCCCTTGCTGTTTCGCTAAGTATGCACTATAAACAGAATCTTTTCCGCCGGAAAATAATGATGCAAGTTTCATTCGACATACCTCTTATGGCGAATGAACGAAAATCTACTTGTGCCCCCTAGGATATGATTTACTTTCATAATTTTTTATATTGAGAAAGGGTTATAAATCCTTTGAAACTTCTTTAAGTATGGAAAGTACTGAATTTTCTCAAGAGAAAAAATTAGAAGAAGTTATTATCGAGATTTGCGTGAAAATTGCAAAAAGAGGTGAGGGGGCTTTATTTGTCATTGGAGAGGTAGAATATGACACCTTAGTAGATCAAAAAGTTCCGGAATTTAGCATTTTTGAAAACCCCAAATTATTAGAATCTTTAGCCCTAATGGATGGAGCAATAATTCTGGATAAAACTGGGACCCTGAAAGCTTATGGGGTCATGGTAAAATCTAAAAAAGTCTTCAAGAATTTTGGAACAAGGCATAGTGCTGCAATAAGCGCTTCTCTAATAAATGAGAATACTTCAATAATCGTCTCTGAAGAAGATAGGAAAATAAGAATTTTAAAAGAAGGAAAAGTAATAATGCAGATTGATGCCTTGCAGAAAAATGTAGAAAAGTCAATCCCCGAGGCTGTTGGAATTTTAGAATCTGTAGGGGTTGGAGCTGTTGGAACAATTGGGGCAGGAATTTTAGCACCAACATTAGGATTAGCACTACTCCCGGGGATTGTTTTATTTGGTTCAGCCTATTATCTTGGAAAATTAATTCATAAAAAAGTAAAGACTAAATATTAATTGCTCCACATTCTGCTTCGCAGGCTGTCCCACAATTAACAAAATTTAAATAGTTTAT
>CAZRXO010000004.1:0-35590 GCA_964604105.1 Candidatus Woesearchaeota archaeon
CGTCACATCTTTTGTGTAAGTTGCATTTACTCTGCTTCCATCAGGCAAACTTCCGTCTAAAATAGGCTGAGCATAAGAAATATATTTTCCGCATCTCTGAGCAAGTTTCTCGACGAAACTTTGGAGTTTATTAACATCCTTGAATACAAGATTTGTTTTAATATTTCTATAAATTCTATGAACAATATATATAGGACTACTCGCTCCATTGCACTCTATATCCTCTACAAAATAATCTCTTAATAGGGGCTCTATTTCATTAAAACCTATAAAATCCCTGCAAAGATAGTAATATATTTTTTTATAACTTTCATAAGAAAGGTTTATTCCAAATTCAATTGCCAGAAGCTTGAATCTTTTGTCAATATAATCCATTAATGCTTCTTTGTTCTTTTCGACGACTCTGTCAAAATCAATCATGTCATTCATAGCAGAAATTAGATTATTCTTATGTTCTCTTTCTTTTTCATCCAACAATGGCTCTTCTATTTCATAAACAAGTTCATAAATTTTTGGATCCCAGTAAATATGCACAAAAGCAAATGGCGCGATTAAACAATATCTTAAATCAATTTTTGTTTTGTCTTTTATTGTTCTCAATGGAGGAATTTTTGGAGAAAAGTTTATTGGAACTTTTTGATAGTCTTGTATGCTTATTTCTTTTTCTGCCATTTTTTAATTTTTTATTTAACTAACCTCAATATCAATTACTGTTTTCTCTCCACCATTGTTTGAAATGAAAAATTTGTAAGGTGTTGAAGCTTTAGTTATTGATTTTAACTCGTCTTTTCCCTGGTATGTTATGTTATAATCTTCAGTATAATCTCTTGTTAAAGTTACTATGTTTAATTTTCCTGTTTTTTTAGTATGTATAATTAGATTTCCGTTGGGAATGTCTGTTCCTGGCTCGCTGTATGTGTGCCTGCTTTCTATTTCAAAAATAATCTTATCACTTTCCCCATCTATTTTTAAAGTTCCTTTTTTTATTCCTAATTCAATTATTCTTTGATTTCCAGGACCTCCCATTGTTAGAATAGTGGAGTCAATTTCTTTAAGCATACCAATTGATTGTTCAATAATTGATTTGTCTTGGAGCTCTTCTATTTTTGGCTTCACAAAAGAAAGAACCGCGCCAATCATAACAAGGGCTATCAGAGTATAAATCACTGTTTCAATCCAAACCTGCCCTCTCCTCTTTTTAATCATATATTATTTAACAAGATTTAGTTTATAATATTTTTCTTTTACAAAAAACTTCGAACAAACTCTATTTATGCTAATGATAAACAATTATCAATCTCGGATAATGAATCAGAAACTTCACATTGTTTTCCGTTAATAACAGGAGCGATTTGTATCAAGTCTGGTTTGTCAGGAAAACCCCTTGCGGTGTATGTTAAACCAGCATTTTTTTCAGGAAGTTTCACACTTTCAGAATCTGATAGATAATACCCCAAATATGGAATAACCTGTTCTTCATTTGTTATTCTAAAACTTTTAGTTATTCCCTCTCCAGATATTAAAACAACAACTTCGTCGACATCTATGTCTCCTATATCTATTGAAAATTGAAATTCATTTGAACTAAAATCATAGCAAGTATACATACTGCCAATTGTTACTTTTTCGAAAACTCCGAAACAAGATTCTGTTTGCTTAAGTTGATTCTTTATTAAGGGAACTACAACACCCCAAACAACCATAACTATTGTCATTGCTAATGCAATTAGAATTACTGTAGCAACAACTGTTGATAAACCTCTTTTATTTTGCATCATTTTCCGATGTTTTGTTTAATTCTTCCTTGCAAAAACTTCATATTCGTAAGAATTGAAGTTGCCAAAATTCCATCAGGAATTTTTAGCACAAGGAATTGAAAATTGAAGATTTTCATCTTATCATATAACAATGTCCTGTCCGTATTGTTCCTCACATATAAAAATTTTGTTTTTTCCTTCTGAGCTTCCCATTAAAACAGGAATTATTTTTATCTCATCTGCATTGCTAGTTTCAGAATATATGTCTCCTGAAAAAGTTCCCCCTTGGTTTAATCCCAAATCAGGCCAGCTCGAAGATATTTCTTTTAAATCCTTTGTTTTATGACTTCCATCTCCAGAAATTTTTATCTTAATGCCAAAAATTGGAACATTACCATTATTTGCAATACTTAAAGTTCCTGAATAAGAATCATAATCTGTGTCAAACTCGACATCACCACAGACGAGATTCACGTTTTTTCCAAATTTTGTTCCTTCTTCTTGAATTATATTTCGGAACCATACAAAAACAATCAATCCAATCACCACAATCATGGCAATTAACAAAACAGTTGCAATCACAGGAGATATTCCTCTTTTTCTCATCTTGTAATTAATATTTTCTTCTTTTTAAATCTTTTTTGAATTTAACTTAAGTCTAAATTATATAACTGTTGTATTTCTGAATCTGACAGAGCTCTGTTGAATATCATAACCTCATCTATTTTTCCAGTCCAATCATAACCATTACTAGAAGAAATTGCAAAAGATGTTTTTGTTGGGTCTTTATATGTGGCTGTGCCGCAAAGAATGTCATTTATATATAACTTAGCGTTTCCTGTTTCTGATTGTATTACAGTTGTGTAAAAATGCCATCCAGTAATATCTGAAGGAACACTACAGAAAGGATTATTCCAACTATCCCAAGTATTCAAACATATTGTTCCTGAGCCTGGAGTCCCAAAAAATAAATCTGGCCCTCCTGTTCCAGAATTGCCAATACACCAAAGCATATCTGTTCCCGATCCAGTATATGTTGCCCATGCAGAGATAGTTACTGTTGAAGGAATGTTTATGTTTATATCAATATAATCATTACTTCCATCAAACTCATAAGCTTGTCCAAATTTTCCTGAAGTTAATGTTGCTCCATTAACAACTCCGTCGTTATTTCCAATTTTATCAGTAGCATCACTGTCAAGCTTCCACCAAGAAATTCCTCCAAGATTTTCTACAAACTTAGTTGCATTTAATTCACAGATTCCATTAATACAATCAGAACTAGTATCACAAGTTTCACAATCTATTGTTCCTTCACAACCATCATCCCATGTTCCACATTCATAGCCCAAACTTGTGCAAGTTTCAGGAGTGCATCCTTCACAGACACCTCCAACACAACATGAATCTTCACAATCTGAACTTGATTGGAAAGAACCTCCTTGACATTCCTCACTACTACTACAACATGTTCCTCCTAATTCAATTTCACAAAGAGGTTCACCACTAAATCCTCCACAACTCACTACCTCTTTAACTTTTGAATCCCCACAACTTACAAGCCTTCTTTTATTTTCTATTTCTTCAAATCTTATTGGAATAATTTCAATTGAATAAATTTGATTAGCCAAATTAAAACTCTCTGTTCTTTCTTCATTTGGTTTCATAGCATTTTCCTTTGTTGAAGTAAACAATATGGCATTTTCTAATAATACCTCATTGCTCTCGTTAATATATTGTGACAAATCTATTGTTGCTAATTTTTGGCTAGAATCATTTGTAGCGTGGATAAAATATCCTGCTATGTTGAATTTTCCATTATTTTTCAGTGTCAAATCCAGATTTAAATTTGCACAATTAAGGTTAATATCTTTTATAAATATGGAAACTCCGTCAGGGCATTCTAATTCTTCTCCTGGTAAATATGTTTTCATCCATTGATAAATAGCAACACTCATAGCCACTGCAGCAGTTATTAATAAAACATAACCAATCATTATGCTTATGCCTTTCTTATTCAAATTACCATATTGATTTCGAAAAGATAGAAATTTTTTATTTCCTGCCTTATTCTTTTTAATTTGTGATAACATGTTGTTCCCCTTCTGATGTTATAACAAGTATGAAATAGAAATTTTCTCCTGGTTTTAAATCAAAGGCATATTCAACCCCATTAATTTTTACTATTACTTTGCTTCCAGGGGAAACATAGGTTTCATTTAAAGGAGTTCTTCCATATAGGTGTAGTAAGTCTGATATACCACTTCCAGTTTCTATAGTAACTTCTCCTTCTAATTCTTGATACCCCAAAAAAATTATTTTTTCAGTGTTACCAAAAATAAAATACAGCTTGTTTATTTCTCCATATTTTGAATATTCCTCAATAAAACCTACTAAAAGCCCTGCCATGTCAACTTCATCAAGCTCGTTGTATATTCCATAATCCAAAACCTGAGCACTTTCAATTTTCAATTCTTCCCCTAAATCATAAACCTTTGTAGACTCGTCCTTTTCTAAATAATTTGAAACTGCAACAAATCCAATAATTACCGCAATGATTATAATCGCTGCAATCAGATAAAACTGCCCTCTTTTGTTTATCATATTTTAAATTATGAAATTAAGTTTATTAATGTTTTTATACTAACACTCTTTTCATACTATTATATTAGAAATTATATATTATAAATTTTTGTAGACTCGGAAGTTTGCTCAAAGATTATTAAAAAGCTACCTTTATTCTTCCTCAGCTCTGCGACCCACCAAGCATCTTAACAAATGTTTAGGGCTGCTCCGATCAAGGCCTGACCCAATTCGCATCTGCAAAATCAAGACGGACAAAACTTCAACGTCGGAACAAAGACTTTTCCAACCCATCTATCACCGACTTCCTTGCAGTCTGCCTAAAGTCCGTTTGCAAATAGCGGAGGACTAACCCGCCAACCTGTCTACATAATTAGAGAGAATTAATAGTATAAAAAACTTTAGTTTTAAAAAATTCGTTCGCTCTGCTCACAATTAATTGCTACGAAATCGCAGGCGGATTTCTCCGCTAAAGAAAACTATTAATCCAAAAAAGACTTCACATCGTTTGCTCAATCCTTATAGAATTTTTATCCTCTTAACAAATTTCCCGACGGAAAATCCTGCGTTTAGCGGATTTGGAGTTAGTATTATTCTCGCGACAGCAAGAGAAATTTTAAGGAGTTAAATAATCTGCAGGATTTTCTTCAAGGTTATAACCCGGAATGATAGGAGTATATGGTTTCAAAATTGGAACCCCCTCAACGTTTTCACAAACATATAATTCTCCATTAATATTAACAGGATTTAAGAGATTCTTTGAACTAACTTCAGAAGATTCTAAACATTGAATTTCTAATGAACTTTTATTTTGATCATGGCCTGGCAAACCCACAGCCACACAAAAACCCAACCAAACCCCCCATAAAAAACTCCCCCATTATTCATATTAATTACCTCGTAAACTCAAAACAACCAATATCAAAATCAATAAAACAGCCAACCCAACTAACAACCAAAGCAACCAGTTATATCCTTCTTCAATTTCTAAAACTTTTTTCTCAACAGATTCATGACAACCAATTCTTTCAAGGGGTTCATTATAAGCAAACTCACATTCATTTAAATCAACACACTCTCGAAATTTCATTCCGTTGTGGCAAGAACTCCAATCTCCGCATTCCCAATCAGGAGTGCAATAACCAACATAATCAAAATCACTATCCCCACCACAAATTTCTTCCCCACATCCTTCTTCTAAAATTTCAAATTCATCAGATGCACTTAATGTTTCATAAACTAAATCACTACATCCAACTTTAAAATTATAATCACCAGCATTTGGAAATGAAGTTTCATAAACAAAAAGTCCCAAGCCAGAATCATAAACCATATTAAATAAATTCACATAACCAAAACCCGAATCAAAAACAATTCTACAACTTCCAGTATCAATAGGTAAACCAGTATCTGCATCAGTATAATCCGCATAAAAATTAATATCCTCTCCTTCATAAACATTTCCAAAATCAGAATCATCCCAGATTTCCAAGTCAGCATCTTCATCACCAGCTTCTGAAATTTCAAATTCATCTATTTCTTCTGCAAGATTATAATGAAAATTATTACAAACAACCTTAAAATCAAAAACCCCTACATTTGAAAAAACATCAGTATAAGTATAAAGTTCTAAACTCGAGTCATAAGTCATAAAAGCAAGCATTCCCCCATAACCAGAACCCATATCAAATGAAATCTCGCAAAGAGCATTAGGAATAATTTGCCCATTATGGTCTGCAATATAATTCGCATAAAAAACATTGGGTTCATTTACATAAATATCTCCAAAATCAGAATCATCAAAAATACTAAGACTTGTTTCTTGGTCTGATGCACTTACCTGCAAAGAAAACAGGAAAACTAAAAAAATTCCCACAATCAAAAACATTTGTACTTTTTTCATATAATTTCATGAAGAAATAATGTTTATAAATCTTTCTGTCTGATGTAATTTTAAAATGATAACACTATTTCCTAACAGCAAACAAAACAAAAATCAAAACTAAAAAAAGAATCAATACAATTCCCAAAATAGAAAACAATAAATAACTCTCTCCTGAATCTTCTTGAACAATTGCATTTCTTAAAACCGGTTCATCACAACCCACAGCCCCAGTAGGTTTATTATAAGAATACTCACAATAATTTGTGTCCTTACAATTTCTCGTCTTTAACCCATTATAACAAGCACTCCAATCTCCACAATCCCAATTTGATTCACAAATATCATAAAATAATCCCCCATCGTCACCGCAACAACAATCATCCTCTTCCTCTTCTTCATAAGGCAAAGTTATTATTTCACAAGTTAAATCACAATAATCACAGGAAGAAGTTGAATTATCACACACCACACCATTATTAATTCCATCGTCGCAACTTTCTCCTAAATCCAAAACACCGTCGCCACAAATTCCCACAGGAGGACTTGAACAATCTTCTGGACAACTTAGATAATCTTCACTTCCAGAACAAATTCCATCCCCACAATATCCAAAAGCATAATCACAATATCCTGGCAAACCAGCATAACCTGCATCACAGCAATTCCCATGACCATCTCCATCGCTGTCAACTTGAAGAGGATTGTAAACATAATAACAATTATCATTAATATTCAAAACACCGTCGCCATCATAATCTCCATATGGGTCAGGCATTGACATTGCAAAAACAAAACTCGCAAATAAAACAATTCCAAATATTAAGACTATGCCCTTAGTAAAAATCCTTGAAAAATCTTTTTCAAGGTACACCAGTGGTGAGTTTTTAATTTTCATTTTTCCTCTTTTTATATTTTAATCCTATAACTAATAACCCTAAAAGAACAATTAATCCTAATGCAATCAAACCCATTCCTAATTTAGTTTTTATAAAACCAACAACACTTCCAGTAATTCCAAGACCACTACTATCTTGTTCCTCTTCTATAATCTCAAATAATTCCTCATCGTCGCCTGTCTCAACACTTAAATCAATTAACCCAGACTCTTCATTTGTTGTCGCTGAACTACTTGAAGATGAACTAGAACTACTACTTCCTCCGCCACCGCCTCCACCGCCTCCACCGCCTCCGCCACCACCAGAAGAACAAGCCCCACAATCAGTTGAACAACTTGAACATGTTTCTCCATTGTTGCAAGTTCCGTCGCCACAAAAAAGTCCTTGAACACAAGAACTTGGTTGGCCTGTACAAATATAACTATATTCAACTTCGCAAATCAAAGAACATCCATCAGAACTATTTGAATTTCCGTCGTCGCATTCTTCACCAGCCTCAATAACTCCATTACCACAAACATCATCAAGAGAAGGCAATTCATTCAATGTTAAATTTAAATTAATTTCTTTACCCCAATCATCAGGATTATAATCAACTTTCTCATTTGCCTCAACACCATTAATTACAAAGCTCACTTCCCCAGAAGAAATACCATAACAAGGAGACACATCAGTATAATAATGTCCTTGATTAAAATTATCATAACCAACAATATCGTGGTTCAACATTGCCTTAAGTAAATAATCTCCTGAAATTAAATTTCCATTGTAGTAGATATTTCCATAATAAGTTACAGGAATATTCGGTGGGCACGATGCTGCAGATAAAAAACTAATTGCGAATAAAAACATAATCCCAAACACAAATTCTTTTCTCATAAAAAATCAACAACTAATTTCTTTAAAAACATTATTGTCGTCGAAAATGTAGTTTTATGTTATTATTTTAGGTTGATGAAAATCTGATTAAACTTTGTAAACCTCATCATGGTGTTTATATCTTTCAATTGTTACTATTTTTTTTGTTTCATTTATAGAATAAACTAAAACATAACTTCCTATATGAACTCTCCAAAAACCTTGTAATGGTTTTTTCAAAGGTTTAAACTGATAAGGATTTTCTTGAATCTGCTTTATTTTCTTACTAATATAAATTGAACTTACTTTATCTTTTTTAGAAAGTTTTTTTAGAATTCTCTCAACCTCTTTTCTTACTTCAATTGAATACATTTTAATTTAATCCAAAATAAGAATCCCAATCGTCAACTTTTACAGTTTCCTCATTTTGAGCAGCGATTAACTCCTTAATAAATTCTGGTTTTAATTCTTCTTCTAAAAATTCCTTTCCATAAATATGAAGAACTAAGTTTATTGCCTCACTTTTATCTCGCAGATTTTCTCGTGCTTTCACTATATTTAAAATCCTATTTGCAGGCTCATTTATATTTACTATTGCTTTTACCATATTAACTTAGTATTAACATGAGATTATGGTTTATATATTTTTGGTTAGCGTTCTTATTAATTTCAAAAGGGTAACAAGTAGAAAAGTTTATATAGTTTTGAGAAATAAATTTTTTATGGAAAAAAACAAACTAGAAAATCTAACATTAAAACAAGTGAAACAATTGTTTCTTTCTATGGGAAGAAATGAAGATAGTTTGCCATTCACAAAAGTAATTGCAAGACTTCAAGATTATAATCGTAAAAAATTAGATTGTTTTAAAGAAAAGTATGGTTTTGAACTCAAACAAACTTATGAATTAGACTCCTTGGGAGTATACTCTTTATCTTTAACCTTTGGACATTCTAGTCCTTTAGATCTTGATATTGACGATCGAGAATCAAAATCTATTAAGAACTTACCAGAGATTTTTTGGGATAAGACATGTTTTTCACTACCTGTAGCGAGAGTTATAGCAGTCAATGGTTTTAGATATGATCTTATTGAAGATTAATCTTTCATTTTTCAAATTAATTATTCTCTCTCACGACATCGTCATCAAACTAATTCTAAAAAATAAAAAGAAAATAAAAAATAAAAATTTAGTTATGTTTAGTCAAAATAATAACTCAATGGATCATAAGTCATAGTTTCATGACCTGAAACAGGAAGTTTAGTTCTTAACCAATATCCTTCTCCTAAATCCACTGTTGTAGCAATATTCCAACTTGATATTCCATCCCACTTCAAAAATCCACTTGCATACCAATCTCCATTAAGAGTTTCAAATGCAGTTGCTGGAGGCAGATTAAATGGATTTGAACCAAATCTACCAATTAAATTCCAAGCATCAGATGCTAATTCAACAGACGGAACAGGACCCATTCCTGGAGCAAAGTTTTCTTCAATTCCATAAAGAGTATCTGCATTATCCATCTTTATCCAATAAGCATAACCTGGAACAACAGTATCCAACTTGTAAGTTGATGAAGACCAAGTAAAACTTGTATGCCCTGAACTAGGTCTTGATTTGTACCACCTTCCTTCATTATCATTGTATGTTGAATCATACATTAAAACAGTTGCTGTGCTTGAATCTACATAAGCAACATTCGGAAGAATATCTGCAAAAACAGCGTCGATATCTGAATCAGCAGGCACATAAGGAATAGAAATTAAATTCCATCCAGAGCCCAAGTGAACACCCCAACTATAAACAGTTACATCAAAAGAGTAATATTTATAGTCAACACCATTGCTGGCACGGATAATCACATGATTCTCTCCTCTCTGGTCATTTGTTGGAGTCCAAAGAATCTTACACTTATCTGCACCCACTGGAGTTGAAGTCATACCAACAGGTAAAACAACACCATCACAAGCAGTGATTCCAGATATAGATGTTTTAAATCTATGAACATTTCCACTAACCGCCCAAGGAGCATCCAAATCAAATTCAAATGCTTCATTAGCTACTACTTTTTGCATTGGAGTCATGTGTTCTGGATCTTCAACTTCTAAAATATGTTGAGCAAGACAAACTTCACCACCATCTTTATCTTCAAAACATAAATCAACAGTGTGTGGACTTGCAGAAGTCCAAGTATGATAAATTTCACAAGTTCCAGTTGCATCAGCTGTGCTTGTATCTACAACTTCATCAACAGTTCCTGCATCAAAAGTCCAAGTACAAAGCAAACCTGCATTCAAATCAGCAACAACATCAATTGCATTTGCATCAAAGAAAGCAGCCTGACTAGAAGCAACATCTGTTGGAGTTGTAATCCAAACAGGACACCACGGAGCAACATTCGCAACAGAAACATCAACAGAATCTACAGCAGTATTTCCTGCTAAATCTTCAACAGTTACAACAACAGTGTAAACACCATTATCATCATATTGGTGTTGTTTTGAACTCCCACTTGCAGGACAAGAAGTCGAATGACCATCACCCCAATCAAGAGTACAAGTAACAGGATTTACATCTCCATAATTTGTTAAAATCTTAACTTTATTATTATACTCATCTGCACCAGGATACATTGGAGTTGTTTCATGAATATCAACCCATGGAGCAGTGTTATCTATTGTAAAAGATTCTTGATCATATAACCATGAATCAAGAACAAGTCTTAAACAATAAGAACCATCAGAATAATCTGTGGTATCCCAATCATAAATTAATTCATCACTTGCTAACGGACCAGATAAATCATCCCAATCACTTGAACCACAAGGACTCGGAGCATATTGTAAATATAATCCCGGAGCACTTGCAGTATTAGTCCATTCTATTAAATAACTATCGCCTGAAAGATATGATGGAAAAGGCGAAGGAACAAAATCCACTCCTCCAACAGCACTAACAACACCAAAAGTTCCTAACAACATAACCCCTAACATTAATGTTAACATTAATTTTTTCATAATTTTTTATAACCTCCTTTCAACTCTAATAACCTTTCTGTATCAAAAAGGGTTATACTGAAATTGTTATACGTATAACTATTAACTTGTGAATAAGAAAAGTGCACACCAGTTTTTAACACCATAGAAATTTTAATTGTAATTTCTTTATAAGGATTATTGTCGTCGAGAAAACATATTTTTTGTTACGACTATATTTCAATACTACCTAAAAAAATAAAAAAAACCAAGTTCAATAACTCCCCCACAAAACCAGCTTTCCCTCGCTATCTCGCAAAAATAAAGTGTCGCCAGTATCAGTCCAAACATAATCGCTCCGCACCCAACATAAAATATTTTCGTCATTCGTGCAATTCTCACCGACCACCACACCAACTTCTTTTCTACTTCCCAAAACAAAATTCTCAAACAAAAACTTTTTCCTACCTTCATCTTTTATTTCCCAAGCATTTAAATCACAATCAAAATCACAAACATTTTCAAAAACAACAAAATCATTTGCAGAATTAAATTCTTTTAACTTAATACAATCCACACAAACATCCTCAGACTTTTCACACAAATTAATATTTTTTTCAACACAATTTTCCCACCCCCTCCTAAATTCATTATAATATTCGTCCTTCCCCGACGGGAAATAATAATTTGCAAAACCCTCTTCAACAAGTTTTAAATTCACATTTTGCACCCCGATAAAAACATAAACTAATTCTCTTCCATATTTATCTTGTTTTTCTTTTCCATATTTTATCCCAACATCTCTGTTCAAAACCAAATCTTCCAAGAACTCCTGCGCTTCAGAATAATATTTTTCACCTCGTTCAGGAGAATTAATTCCCAACAACCGATAACTTGTCTCATTCACAACAATAGTATCACCGTCAATAACTCTATCAATTTTAACAACTTCATAATCAACTAATTTTTCCAAAAGAAATTTATCGAGAAAACTATAATTCAACCAAATAAATATTATAATAAAGAAAATCAATAGTAAAATATTTTTTTGTTTCTCTTGCATGATATAATATAGCATAGAGGATTAATAAAAATTATTGTGCTAATAGGATTTCCCCACATAAACAAAATAATCCGCTGAATTCTTGCACCAAATACAGTTCTTTCCTTTTACAAAAGATTGTTTCTCAGGAATATTCAAAGTCTTAGCCCCACCAGTTGCATCTTTAACACAATCTTCACATTCAACACTTTTACACATTGGAACCAATGCAATTTTTTTATCACTAATTACTTTTTGCAATTCCTTCATATCATTTGCATTGGTTATCGAGGACTTCAAAAGTTTCTCTGCATTATTATAAAGTTCATTTTGAATTTCATCAAGAAATTTTGGAATTTCCTTTTTCAAAGCAGAAATTTTAACCTCTTGTTTTTTTCCAGTTCTCTTTGTTACAACAACTTGCTTTTTTTCTAAATCCCGAGGACCAATTTCAATTCTAATTGGAATACCTTTCAACTCCCATTCATTAAATTTCCAACCCGGAGAATAATCCTCTCTATCATCAATAAAAGCCCCAAATCTCGCAAGACTTTTTTTAATCTCTTTTGCTTTTGCTAAAACTTTTTTTTCTTTTCCTTTAAACAATAATGGAACAATTACAATTTTTTGACTACACATTCGAGGAGGCAAGACCAAACCATTGTCATCAGAATGAATTGCAAACATCACCCCAAGCATTCTTGTTGTTATTGCATAAGTTGATTGATAAGCAAATTCTTCTTTTCCTTTTTTATCAATAAATTTAATATCATATGCTTTTGCAAAATTCTGTCCATCGTCGTGATAATCTGGCCCTTGAATTGCTTTTCCATTTGGCAACATTAATTCAAATGAATAAGTTGCAACAGCACCTGCAAATTTTTCCTTATCTGTTTTTCTACCTAACAGCGAAGGCAAAGCCATATAATCTTTCATAAAATCAAAGTAAATTTTTGTAATTCTCTCTTTATCTTTTTCTAAATCTTTTTTATTTGAATAAACATGGTGTCCTTCATTCCATAAAAATTCTCGAGTTCTCAAAAATGGGACAGGATGTTTAAATTCCCATCTAACAACATTATTCCATTGGTTCAACCTCAACGGCAAATCTCTCCAGCTTCGAATCCACTTTGAATAAGAATCATACATAATTGCTTCACTAGTCGGTCTAACAGCCAACCTTTCATTTAATTTTGTATTCCCTGCATGAGTTACCCACGCAACTTCTGGAGTAAATCCCTTAACATGGTCTTGCTCTCGCGATAAAAGCGATTCAGGAATAAACAAAGGAAAATAACAATTCTGAACTGCAATTTTTTTAAATTGTTTATCAATAACACTAACAAGCTTTTCCCAAATAGAATATGCTCGCGGCCTAAACACAATCGCACCCGACACAGAACTATAGTCTGCCAACTCAGATTTCAAAATAAGTTGAGTATACCATTCTGAAAAATTCTCACCTTTCTTAACAGTCAAACCTTCTTTTGATTGTTTCTTTTTTGTCATATTATTTTATATTATTTTAATTATTAAATCTTTTGAATTTTATCTCTAAGCTCTTCAACTTTATTTAAAGTCAATTTATCTAAAACTTCTTTTATAGAAAGTAAAAAATCCGCCAATTGTTCAAAATTAATATTAACTTGTTTATTTTTCAAGTAATATTGATTATCTATTCTTAATTCCTTATCTTTCTCTAAAATATCAGAAACCCCTTTATTAAAAATTCCTTCAGATTCTAAAAATTTAATTAAACTAATTGTGCAGTCATGAATTTCACATTTAATTCCTAATTTCATTAACACAGAATAAATTGCAAAATATTCAATATAATATTTTGTTGTCGCCAACCACCTATTTGATTTAGTCTGGCTTATAGTTCTCAAAACCCTCAAACTCTCTTCAGCATTTTGAAAATATTCTTGACTAAGATTATCATTCGGGAAATCAAATTTAATTCCACTTTTTTGTTTTTTACACCAACTTATTTTTTTCATATTCATTTATAAAAAAATTTACAACTTTACTTGTGTTATTTAAAATAATATGTTTTTTGTAAATCTCTTTCACCAAAGTTAAAGTAAGCTTATTAAAAGAAACAATTTGAACTTTATGAATTCTTTTATTATAAACTTCCCCAAATTCTTTAATAATTTTATTAATATTCTGCTTTCCAACAACTAATAAATCAATATCAGAAGATTTCTTAACATCAACAACAACAGAACCAAAAATCACAAAAGTATTCTCGTTAAAACAAACTGAAAGCTTTTCAAATAAAACATCTAACAATTTATTCTCCTTCAATTTTCTAAATAGTTTCTCCTTCTCTGCAATCACAAGATATTCTATTAATTTTCTACTATTCAAATTCAAAAAATAATCAATTATATTAACTCGTTTTTCCTTTAATAAAATCCCCTCACTGACTAATGCTTCAACATAAGATTTTATTGACTGATGAGGTTTTCCTAAAGCTAAAGCTATTTCTCGGAGATAATATCTTTTAGAATAATCATTCAAAAATAATTCAAGTATTGAATACTTGGTAATTTTTTCTACCATTTGGTAAATTAAGTTACTTGAGGTTTATAAAAGTTTTGTGGCTAAGGCTTGGCAGTTTTCCAAAGTAAATCAAAATATTCTTCTTGAGTTTTTGAAATATCTTTACTCTCAATCTTAATTGCAAAATAAGGTTCTTGCCAAATAAAAAATATTACTTTGTCTGAATAAATAAGTGTGGTAACTGGCGGGATTAATTTTTTATTCAAATATCTGTATTCTCCATTTTTAAGTTTTGTAAACTTCGCCCCTTCTTCAACAAGAGCTTTTTCTTTAGTCTTTAGTTCATTCATTCTCAAAACTCCTTGATCTGCTAAATATTCTAAAACATCTTCATATTCTTGCCTTATACCAATGGTTTTATAATTTTTATTTTCATTAATGAAATCTTTAATAACATTTTTCATTCCCTCAATCCCAGAAAATAATTCGCAGGAGACCTTTATCTGATCCTTTTTTTCAAGTTTTTTAATTTCTGGGAAAATAGACTCAAGAGAAGAATATTTTTCTTTAAAATAAATTAATAATTTTTCTGGAGAGATTGCAAAAAAATGCTTTGCCTTATTCTCTACAAAGAAGGATATAAATCCTCTTTGAATCATCTTCTCAAGGAGATCATAAATAGTAGTCCGATCAATTTTAGTATCTTTCGAAATCTTCAGAGCAGTTGAACCATTATTCTTAATTAAAGATAGATAGATTTTAATTTCTCTTTCCTCAAATCCTAAATCTAAGAGAATATTCTTTATTTTAATCTCCATAATGAGAATTATAGATTAACCTATTTAAATGTTGTGGAAATCCTACAACTAATGTTTATAATTTAACTTAGGGATTAAATTTTATGGAATATGAAGATGTAAGACCCAAAGATATGCTAATTGTAAGAGAATTAATAGATGGAATGCCCCGAGGAAGAGCAGTAGTTATTGGGACACCAACCCCTGATATTTACAGAGAAGATATTCCTTTTGTAAGAAGCTTATGGATCCCCGCAGGACAGCTTTGCTTTAAAGAAACTTACGATGGAGAATCTAGAAAATATAGAAGAGGAACATTTTGTTCAATATTAAATCCTAAATTTTGGGAACAAGGAGCAAAAGAAGATTATGCTCCTTATAATTTCAATCCAAAATTAAGTAAAGAACTTTTAGAAAGAGCGAAAAAAGAACTAGCACCAAAAAATAGGATGAGAATTAAAATGATTGGGCTACACGGAAAACTGAATTTAGAAGAAGTATATCAAACTATTAAAAAATTACTCAAGGAGCCATAAAATGATCTTTGATAAAATATCTTTATTTAATACCTTAATTATAATTACTTATTTGTTAATCTGTCTTCTTATAGGATTTATTTCATTCAGAAAAAAATCAGAAGATAGTTTTCTAATTGCAGATAGAAAAGTCAAAACTTTACCCTTGGTTGCAACGCTGTGCGCAGGATTTATTGGCGGAGGAGAGTTAGTAACATTTACTGCTCTTGCATTTGAATATGGAATCTCTTCGATTTGGATGTTTGTCGGAGCTTCAATTGGATTACTTATCTTCCCTTTTGTAATAGGAAAAAAATTAAAACCCTTAGCAGATGAAAAAGAATTTCATACCCTTTCTGATTATCTCTACCACAAATTTGGAAAAAGAAGTGGCGTTATAAGTGCGATAATAGTTTTTGTTATGTATATGGCTCTCTTACTTGTTCAGTTTATAGCAGGTGGAAAAATATTATCAGCAATATCTGGTTGGCATTATTCCTATTCTATTTTGATTATGGGAACAATTATCTTACTTTACTTAATGCTTGGTGGATTTAGTTCAGTTGTCAAAACAGATGTTTTCCAATTTTTTGTTATGGTTACCTTAGCTTTTGTCTTAATATTTTCGTTCACAAAACCTATTTCAATAACTCCTGAACAATTTAATCTGTTTTCCGTCGGGATTACTCAAATCATAGGATTTATTTTAATTGGCCTTTTTATTCTATTAATCTCTGCAGAAATCTGGCAAAGAGCATATGCTTCTGCTTCAAAAAGAACATTCAAAAGAGGATTCATTATAGCAGGATTTGTGTTATTAACTATAGGAATAACTATCAGCATCATTGGAATAGTTACAAAAAATAATTTTCCAACAATTGAATCTTCTGAAGCATTATATTATGGACTTACTCACCTATTACCCTCGGGATTACTAGCATTTGCATTAATCTTTATTTTTGCATCAATAATGTCTAGCGCAGATACTTTTACTTTTATTACCTCAATGAACATCTCAAAAGATTTCATTTCACATCGTAGAAAAATTACAAAAGAAAAATTAATTAAACTAACAAGAATATCAATCTTTGCATTAATTCTTTTTTCTATTATTGTTGCAATATTCATTCAAAATATAATTGATGTTGTCTTTGCAGTTGTTGCAATTGGACTAGCCTTAAGTCCCGCACTTGTAGGTTCTTTTATCTGGGAGCTAAAAGAAAAAGCAGTATTTTATAGTATTTTATTTGGATTTTTATCTGCAATTATTTTAGTCGCTGTAGGTTATATCACTCCTGAAACTTCCATAATAACATTGCCTGTATCTTTAATAGTCTTAATTTTAGGGCAGATATTTTTCAAGAAAGAAACATATCAAATCAATTCCCCTTCTTTTCCACTTGCAGTATAAATTCCATTCACAGCATCAACAACATAATTTGATTCTAAAGCAAAACCTAAACTTTCTCCGCCACCAACTTTAAAATTATTTAACCCAATTACTTTTCCACTTTTATCAATCAATGGCCCCCCAGAATTTCCTGGATTCAGCGCAGCATCGGTTTGTATATATGCTTCAATTTCATTTAACCCTGGCCGATTCACCGCAGAAATAATTCCTTCTGTAACAGAAAACTGCAAACCCAAAGGATTACCAATTGCAATCACTTTCTCACCAATAGAAATATCATTTGAATCCCCAAAATCCAAGGCAGGAAAATCCCCCTCGATTTTCAATAAAGCAACATCCATTTGAGAATTTTTTCCAACAAGAGAAACAGAATGTGAATCTCCCTCGTAAGTTAAAATCGCTGCAGCCTTCGCACCATCCATAACATGCGCATTTGTAACAACATAACCCTCACTGTCGATAATAAAACCTGTCCCTTGCGAAACATCTGTTCGAATTGTCACAACAGCCCGAATCGCATCTTCAATTACCCCAGAAAAATCCGCAGAAGTTTCAGCCTTCAACAAATCAAATTCCTCGTCGATAGTTCCAAGTTGCGCACCCAAATCTTTTAATTCATCTTGACTCTCCAGCAAACCAGTCGTTAATTCGTTTAATTTTATTTGCGTGTCGGTTTGCAAAACAGAAATTTGATTACTCAATTGTTGATGATTAATTTCCATTCGCACAAAAAGTGTATAAGTCAAAATAGAACTCACCACAATAAAAATTACCAGAATAGAACTTACTCCTCCAATCAAAACTTTATGGTGTCTTTTTAATGGCATTTTATCACCTTTAATAAATTAAAACCCCAACATATAAAAATCTATCTCTCTTAATTGTTAAATGAAAAAATCACAAGCATCAATAGGGAAAATTATTTTAATAATAGCCCTAATCTTTTTAGTTCTTTGGCTCTTCATAAAAATAACTCACCCTTTTCAACCGCCAGAACCTCAAACACCAGAATCAAAATGGTTAATGCCTGAAGATTTCAATAATCAACCAGCATGGGGAATTAACAACGGAATTATAATTAGCACATGGCCAGGAGACCTCGGAGGAATTGGCGGAGGCGGACCAAAAGGTTTATTCAGAATTTACAAACACGGCGACAAGGGTTTAGGTTGGATGAATTTTTTATCATTAGAACCAACAACACAAAATAGTCTTCCAGGATTTAGTGAATTAGAATCAATTTTATTTGTTCCAAATCCTTATGCAAATTTAAACAATCCAAATTCAATAATAGACAATAAACTCCCAGCATCATACGACAATTTAGCAACAATAACAAATGAAAATGGAATAGAACAATTAAATTTGCTTTTTGGAATTGAAAATTCTTTTGCAAACAACGGACACATTTATACAACAGCACATATTCGAAAAGACAAACCTGACGAAATTGAATTCAGATTTTATACACACGACGACACAGCACCAATAAAAAAAATAAGATTAAGTTCAACAGCAGGAAATTTCAATCATATGAAATTATTATATTTAGCAAACGAAATAATTGACTCAAGAAATCTTTATGAAGGATATCAAGAAACAGGGAAAAGAGATTTTGCTCCGTGGACAACATTTGAATTTAATAAATTAAAAAAATTATCAGACAATTCAATAATTGTAGCAACAACGCGAAGTGCCGACGACCCCGGAGAATTTTGGAATGATTTTTTCACACGATACGAATTAACTCAATACTTCAGAAAATACCCTGGCTCTTACGACGGCAACGAATTCTCCGCAGTAAACGCAAAATATGTTTTCTGGCACACAGGAAAACCAATTCCCGGAGGAGTCAGTTACGAAAACTTTGAACTCAACGACCCAATCTTCGAGCAAGGTCAACAAATTTGGTTTGGTGCAACAGACAAAACTCCGCAAGAACTTGGTTTCTAAATCAAATAAAAAACGGGCGCACGAGGAATCGAACCTCGATCAACAGGGCCGAAACCTGTTATTCTATCCGTTAAACTATGCGCCCACAAATTTAATACAAAATAAGACTTTTTATGTTTGTCGATTAACCCAGAAGTTCTCCAGATTTTAATCCCAAACCCTTAGACAAAATATCTGCATGACCTGCAGCTGGAATCGGAAGATTATTAACTAAATCATTATCCCAAATTAAATTTTTCTTAGGAACACAAAATTCATCCCATGTTGCCGAGTAAATATTAGTATATTCAATTTCATTAGGCAACTTTTGATTTTTTAATTCACGAATTAATTTCGAAGTCGGCAACATTTCTCGACAAGAAGGAATCAATAAAGAATATGGAAAAAATAATGGAACAATAGTTCCTTGATGGGGTGTCCCCATTGTATTAATTTTAGAAATTTTCTCTGGAGAAATATAACCACGCACCAAAGCAATTCTTAAAACAATCCCCCCCATACTTCTTCCAAAAATTTCAAACCGCTCTCCATTAAAATTATCATCAACACATCTCCCTAATTTCTTTGCAATTTTGTAGATACTTTGGAAGCTATTAAAAACAAAGATTTTCGAATCCTTTGAAGAACAACCTTTTTTTACAACCCTACCATTTCCCTCACATAATCCCCCAACAAGAATTGAATCATATTTTGGTTTTGCAAAATTCGGATCTAAAAAATTTCCTAATTGAAAATAATCTTCCAAATCCCTAGAAAAATTAGCAGCCATATACCCCCCAATTGCACGACCTTCTCCTTTCATCCACTGCAATGCATTCATAAACCACAAACAACTTCTAACTTTTTAAAAATTTAGATAAACAACCAACACATTTTTAACTCCTCCAAACTTATTCTAAATATGCAAAAAGAACCAACAGCCCAGCCTGGAGATTTAGTAGAAATTCATTTAACGCGAAAAATCTACGAAGGGGTTTTACTTGAATCTTCTGAAGATGAAAAAAACATTGTTCTCATCAAACTTGCAACAGGATATAATATTGGTTTTCTAAAAAAAGATGTTATTAAAATTAAAACAAAAAGAAAAGCAAAAGAAATTGAAACTAAATTAATTTTAAAAGCAGATTCTAAAAAACCAAACATTGCAATGATTATCACCGGCGGGACAATCGCCTCAAAACTCGACACAAAAACAGGGGCAGTACACCCATTAACAAACCCCCAAGAACTTTTCAAATTTTATCCTGAACTTTTTGAAAAAGTAAATGTTCTAAAAATAGAAATTCCATTCATGAAAGCATCAGAAGACATGGATTATAAAGACTGGCAAAAAATTGCAAAAACATCAGAAAAACTTTTGAACAATGATAATATCAAAGGAGTCATTATAACTCATGGAACAGATTTCCTACATTACACGTCAGCCGCACTTTCTTTTTTCTTGAAAGATTTAAACAAACCCGTTGTATTAACATATTCGCAACGAAGTATTGATAGGGCTTCATCAGATGCAAACTTAAACTTGCAATGCGCAGGTTTAGCAGCAATCTCAGACATTGCAGAAGTTATGCTCGTCGGACATGCAAATCAAAACGACGAATTCTGTTATGCAATGCTCGGCACAAAAGTTAGAAAAATGCATACTTCAAGACGAGATGCTTTTCAACCAATCAACACAAAACCAATTGCCAAGATATATCCTGAGAAGATAGAAATTCTAAGCGAGCATAAAACAAGAAATAAAAATAAAATTAAAGCAGATACCAAATTTGAAGAAAAGGTTGCATTAATTAAAATTTACCCTGGACAAGACCCGTCGATATTAGATTATTATCTTAAACAAAAATACAAAGGACTTATTTTAGAAATGGGTGGTTTAGGACATCTTCCTACAAAAAGAGCAAGAATTAGTTGGACAAAAAAATTAAAAGAGGTTCAAGAAAAAGGTTTAATAATTTGTGCCACAGCACAAACAGTTTATGGCAGATTAAATCCTCTCGTTTATTCAAATGGGAGAGAACTTTTAGAGACAGGAATAATTTATCTTGAGGATATGCTTTCTGAAACAGCATTAGTAAAATTAGGTTGGGTATTAGGACATCCTGAATGGAAAGATAAAGTTAAAGAAAAAATGTTAGAAAATGTGGCAGGGGAATTAAATAATAGGTTGGAGAAATAAAATAAAAAAGAAATTCAAGGGTGATAAAAAGAAAGGCTCAGGACTTTTAACAGGTTTTGACAAATGGCTGGCAAAAACACTTCTACCTTATGTCCCAAAATCAGTTCAAACATATCACTTAACATACACAACAATTATCTGGAGTGCATTAATTATCCTCGGCGGTTACTTAGCAAACTCAAATCTAAAATGGTTAATCTTTGTTTCATTAATGATATTCCTTCAATATATAACAGATTTACTCGACGGTAAAGTCGGAAGAGAAAGAAACACTGGATTAATTCAATGGGGATATTACATGGACCATTTCCTCGATTATATTTTCCTGTGTTCAATTTTAATAAGTTACTCATTAATGCTTCCGATAAACTATGATTTTATGATGTTATTAATTCTTGTTATCTTTGGGGGATTCATGGTAAATTCTTTCCTTGCATTCTCTGCAACAACAGAATTCAAAATCCATTATCTCGGTGTTGGTCCAACAGAAATCCGATTAGTCTTCATAATAATTAACACGCTAATAGTTATCTTCGGAAAAAGCTACATGATTTGGGCATTACCTTATGTTTTAGGGATTTCATTTTTAGGTTTAATTATAGTTATCTACAGAAAACAAAAATACATCTGGAAATTGGACGAAAAAATAAAAGGAAAAATTATCAACTAAGATTATTTCTTAGTCAATCTTCTTTCAATCCTATCCAATTGCTTTAATATCTTTATATTCTCTCTTTCAGCTTTTCTATTCACAGCATAATCATACTCTGCTCGCTGTCTATCTCTTTCTGCAGAACGATTTTGTGACATCAAAATTATCGGAGCTTGAATTGCAGCTAAACAAGACAAACATAAATTCAAAAGAATAAATGGATAAGCATCCCATGCCCGACCAAATAAAATCCAAGTAGTATTAACAGCCATCCAAATTCCAAGAAAAACAAAAAAACCAATAATAAACCCCCAACTACCAGCCCACCGAGTAATCCAATCTGCAGCCTTTTGCCCCTGTGTTAATTTATTTGTCGACGGCCCTGCAGCCACAAGTTTAACAGCCTTATCTTTAAGCAATTTCAATTCACTCTCTTTTTTCACAACCATAAATATATTTATGAAATGTTTTTTATAAATTTATTGTTTAGAAAAATTCCTTGAAAATTACAAAAGTTCTCTTAATCTATCTACTCGAGAAGGGTGCCTTAATTTTCTTAATGCCCTTGCTTCAATTTGCCTTATTCGTTCTCTTGTAACATTAAAATATTCTCCGATTTCTTCAAGAGGTTTATCTTCATAAAATCTCATCTTAATTACTTCCCTCTCTCGCAAAGACAAAGTCATTAACACTTCTTCAATAGTCTCAATTCTTTCTTTCTCAAAATAACTTTCCTCAGAAGAATCTCTTCCAAAAGAAGATTGATATCCCCTTAAAAATCTAGAATAATTTTCATCCCCTTCAACAAGATAGTCCAAAGAATTTGGATTTGTTGGAATCACATTATATCTCTCAAACTTCTTTTGTCTCTTTTCTTCTAATTCTTGTCTTATTTCACTTAGTTCCCTCGGAAGCCCAGCTTTGTTTCTTAATTTATAAATATCCCTATCAAATCTTGTCCGAAACACAGAAGAATATTTTAATTTAGATAATTTATATGAAGGTGTGTCGGGGTTTTCTCTTATATACTCAATTAGTTCTTGCTCTCTTTTTTGCCATTCTTCTTCAGCATACTGATGTTGAGTAAATCTTTTTCTCACTGACAAACCTGCTTCTTCTTTTGCTTTGTTAAAAGACCGCCCATAAAATCTCAAAATTACTGGTTGAAAACCCAAATCTACTGCATCAGCATATGTAGCATCAGGATATTTTCTTAACCATTTATCAAAAATTTCTTTCATATTGTGGAGATTCTTTATTTTTGCTCGAACTCCTGCATCTTGTTTTGCCCAATTTATTCCATGATGATAAAAAGAACATAAAATTCTCCTAAAATCTTCTTCCATCCTTCTAAAACTAATTTTAGGATTCTTCCTTAAATAATCAAAAAGATCTTCTTTATTTTTCTCAGTATATCTTTGACCCATAACAAAAATTGTATTTCTTAGTTTATAAAAGTTTTTATCGTAGTAACTTTGAGGGGGTTACAAAATACAAAGGTTTTTATAGGAAGTAATTCTATGAAAAGCATGGCAAAAAAAGAAAAAAAAGTAATCAAATGCGAAGGGAGGTTTTCTCAATTAAGAGACTATCTATACAATGAAGTAATTCCCACTGCAATGGAAAAGAGATCAATTATAAAAAAAGAAGATTTAACGGAAATGTGGGAACTTGCAAATCACGGCACAGATTTACTTTATTTAGATCCAAAAGATCCATACTATCTGAGCAGAACAGACATGAATAGGAAGGGTCCCCCAGAAAACCCCCTTTCTCTTGTCCCATTATTAGAATCAGGACAATTTTATCTTGAACCAAAATTAATTAGTGAATATGCCTTAGAAATGGGAAACAATTCAGACCTTGCAACAAAATTAGCAAAAATGGGAGAGCATCCATTAGAATTTTGGAGAGGAACTCTCGGAAGAGAAGGAAACCACATAGTTTTTCCAAATGGAAAAAATATGGGGGAATACAAAATTTCTGGAAATTTTGGAATTGGAACAATCGCTACCGGAGGGGTCCATGGAGGGGGAATTAGATCTGATTCTCCTTTTTTATTTGAAGTTCAAAAACAGAAATCTAATGGAGAAAGAGACCTAGTAGCATTAATAGGATTTTGGGCCCAAGAGAATAATATAGTTATTTATCAAATGCAATCATGCAAAAATGCAAATTTTCCCGATGGAGTTCCTTTTGGGGTGGGTTGCCTAAGAACTGCAGAATGCATTGCAAAAGAATTGGGTTTCAAAAAAATTATAGTTCCAACTGCAAGAATGCATCCAATATTTAGAGAATTCCCTGATAATTGGAGACAATTCGGTGCAGAGTTTGTTGCAATCTACGATAACTCCTCAAGCAAATTGGGTTATAATGGAAGCCGAAGATCTAACTCTCATGAAAAAGATTTAGCCGGAACATCCTGTTAACCCAAAACCTTAAAACTTTCTTTCTCTTATCTCCTATATGCCTAAAATAGATTACAAAAAACTCGGATTCAAAGCAGGTTTAGAAATTCATCAACAATTAGATTCACATAAACTTTTTTGTGAATGCCCGTCGATTTTAAGAAATGATGAACCAGAATTTGAAATCAAAAGAAAACTTCATGCAATTGCAGGAGAATCAGGTAAAATCGACATTGCAGCAAAACACGAAGCTGAAAAAGATAAAGAATTTATTTACCAATCCCACGACACAACATGCTTAGTTGAACTCGACGAAGAACCACCACATCAAATAAATCAAGAAGCATTACAAATCGCATTACACATTTCTCTTTTATTAAATTGCGAAATTCAACCAATAACTCAAATAATGCGAAAAACAGTTATCGACGGCTCAAACACCTCAGGTTTCCAACGAACATTAATGATTGCACGCGACGGATTTATAGAAACTTCAAAAGGCAAAGTTGGAATTTGGTATATTTATTTAGAAGAAGATGCAGCACGACCAACTTCGGGAAACGAGGAGGACATTGAAAAAGGACATGTAAAAACTTACAAATTAGATAGATTGGGAACACCAATGGTAGAAATTGTCACAGCACCAGATATTCTCGACGCTGAACACGCAAAAGAAACAGCACTAAAAATTGGAAACTTAATTCGAAGCGCACAAGTAAAACGAGGAATCGGAACAATTCGTCAGGACATAAACATCTCAATTAAAGGACATCCTCGAGCAGAAATCAAAGGTTTTCAAAATCCAAAGATAATGACTTCAACAGTTGAAAAAGAAATTGAAAGACAAAAAGAGAATTTAAAGAATAAAAAAGAACTGATTAGTGAAACAAGAAACTCAAATCCTGACTCAACAACAACTTTCATGAGACCACTTGCTGGAGAAGCCCGAATGTATCCTGAAACAGATTTACCTTTACTAAAAATCTCACGAGACATAATTAATCAATCAAAAAAAACACTACCTCAATCAAGAGAAGAAACAGAAAAAGAACTCGCAAAACAAGGATTAAACCAAGATATGATTAAACTTCTTTTCAAACAAAATAAAATCGAAGAGTTTAAAGAACTTCTAAAAATAATAAGTAAACCGCCACTTATTGCAAAAATTCTCCTCATGTTTCCCAAAGAAATTGCAAAAAAAGAAAATATTGATTTGGAAATTGTCGAAGAAAAACTCGAAGAGTATAATATAGAAATTTTAAATGCAATAAATAATAAAAAAATTAATGAAAATGAAATAAAAGAAGTAATGATTAAATTGGCAAAGAACATAAATTTCGACGAAGCTATTAAAAAAGAAAAAGTAGATATAGAAAATATTGAAGAACAAATTAGAAAATTAATCAAAAGCAAACCAGGATTAAATCCAAATGCTCACATGGGATTAGTAATGAAAGAATTTGCAGGAAAAATTTCTGGGGCAGAAGCAATGGAAATAATTCATAAATTTTTGTGATTAGTAAGTTCTTTAGAAAAGTTGATGGAAGAGAAGTTATAGGGTATTATTCAAAAATTTACCTCCTAATCATTTTTATTTCCTTAAATGCCTGATTAATCATTAATTTTGAAAGTTCACATTTAATTTTATTTGGCTTTGAAAAATTTTCTGAGGATTGATAATTTTCATTAAAACATCCCCCACCACAAATATATTTAATAGAACATTTACTACAAGGAGACATTTTATCAACAGATAATTTATTTAATCTGTCACACTTTTCTTTATTTAAATTAAGACTATTCCCACTAACTTTTCCCGCAACAAAAGGAGAATCAAAATCATCATGAATTGCCCTCACACATTTAGTTATCTTCCCGTCTGCAGTTACTGCAATCCTATTTCCCCTAACAAACTGGCAAAAATAATCTCGAGGGTTAAACAAATTTCTTAATGCCCAATTTGAAACATAAACTATTCTTCCTGTTTTTTTTGAAAATTCTCTTGCAACTTTTGCAGCCTTAAAAAAATATTCAACAAATTCTTCTGGATTAACAGATTTTAATTTTGTTTTTATTGCACGCCCATCAATTAACAAAGCTTCTAAACGAATATGGTTTATTCCCAGCCCCAAGATATATTTTACAATTAAAGGCATAGTTTTTATAGTTTCATTTGTAACAACAACTTTTAATCTAATTTTAGATTTACTTTTAACTAACAAACTAATTAATCTTTCAATATAATACGAGGATTTTAAATTTCCTTTTACAAATGGTCTTTGTTTATTATGAAATTTAGGAGGACCATCACAGCAAATATCAAATCTAAACTTTTTTGAAATCATCCAAATTATATTTTCTTCACTAGTAACACCATTTGTGCTTATCCAATAATTTGAATCAATTTTTTCTTTTTCTAAAAATTCCACAACAGTTTTTATTGTGTCTATTCTTAATGTTGGTTCTCCTCCAAAAAAATGTATATTTAATTTTGGTTCTTTTACATTTGAAATAAATTTATTAAAATTTTTTATTATTATTCTAAGATAAGACACTGCAATTTTTGGACTCATTTCTTGTGAATCTTCCATAGTACAAGAAACACAATCTCTTTTATCATCAAAACAATAAATACAATTAAGAGGACACTTAGAAGTAAGATATAATGTTATAGAAAGTCGTTCTTCCATTCTAATTCTCTAATTCTAAAGTTTCCTTGACCTTCTTGGCTAAACCTTTCACTTTTATTTCAAGAACAACAGGAAATTTTTTTTTAGGGGAATACATTGCAAGATATATCACCTCCTCTTCACCAATTCTAACAGAAACATGGTAATTTCCATTATAAGAAGTAGGTTCGGATTTTTTATCCCTATAAGAATCATCAACAAAATTTCCTAAACCCACAAGAATTGCAGTAGGTCCACCTATAACTATTGCTTTTTCTTTAAATTCTTTAGTTAAAGCCCTTACTTCTTCAAGAGTTTCATAAACTTGAATTTTCATTTTCAAATACAACAAGCATCTTGTTCAGGATCTGGTCCAAAACCAAGTTCTTTCACTTCCAAGTCTTCAACTAAACTTTCTTTAATTTCCATAACATTTAAGGATCATAGAACTTCTTAAAACTTATTCGTATATTATAATACGAAAATAATATAAACTCCAACACCCATTTATTCACATGAGAAATAAACAAATAATTAAAGAGTCAGGTTTAACAGAAAATGAATCGGAGATATATTTAATTCTAATAAATAAAGGGGAATCAACAATCTACCAAATATCAGACCATACAAAAATATCAAGACCAAATATTTATGATGTTATCAAAACTCTCAAGGAAAAAGGACTTGTATCTGAAATAATCAAAGAAAATAAAAAACACTTTCAAGCAATATCTCCTGAAAAACTCTTAGACTTACTAAAAATAAAACAAGAAAATCTTTTAGAAATTATCCCAGAATTAATGAATAAATACGAAGGTAAAATAAGAAAGCCAACCATAGAAGTATTTCAAGGTATAGAAGGATTAAAATCAATAATGAATGATTTACTAAAAACTAAAAAAGATATTTTAATCTTCAATCAAATAGAAGAGGAAAAAATTCTTGATTATATTCCGGATTTTTACTTAGAGAGATATTTTAATCAAACAACAAAAAATAAGATAAAGATCAAAGTGCTTTATTCTTATGAAAAATGTCCAAAGAAAAGGAAGAATTATCAATTCAAAAAACTCTCAGATGAACATCTTGGAAATGTAGGCTATTGGGTTTATGGAAACAAAGTTGCAATTGGTATCTGGACACAGCAACCAATTTTCATAAGAATCACTGATGAAGAAGTTGCAAAGACTTATAAAAAAAGTATTGAATTAACTTGGAAATCCACAAAATAACAAATTTTATAAAGGTATATCAATTGATATAACCATGTTGAAGTTAATCAAAAAACAAAATCCTTCTGCAAGATATCCTCGGCTAGACACTGTTATGTTTCTAGAAGATTTCATAAAAGAATACGACGGAGAATTCAGAAAAAAACAACTCTGGCAAGCACTTCCAAAAAAAATAATGTATCAAACATTTTCTCTAATTTTAGATTATCTTATTCTCTCAGGAAAAGTATCTGTGGATTCGGAAGGAAAAATAGGATGGATATACTACCCCAAGAATGTAGAAAAAAGACTCAAAGAAACACATTTATTTTGGAGAAAAAATGGAAAGTAAAATAAACTTTGCTAATGAAAAAATACAAAAAGCATTTGAAAAATTAAAAAAAGACGACCCAAATTTATACAAAATAATTATAAGAGCATTTGAAGATATTGAAAAAAATGTATTCTGCGGAATTCAAATCCCAAAAAGATTAATTCCAAAAGAATACTTTCAGAAATTTAATGTAAAAAATATTTGGAAATATAATCTTCCTGATGCGTGGAGATTAATTTATAGTATTGAAGGAAAAAATTTACTCATATTCTCAATAATTCTCGAATGGCTCGACCACAAAACTTATGAGAGAAGATTTAAATATTAAATTTAACTAAGATACAAATGAAGCTACACTTACACTTAATTACAGCACTATTAATCTTTGTATTAATTTTAGTTGGGGGAGCATATACATATCATCACGTCGAAGGATGGAGCATATTAGATTCTACATATTTCACAGTCATAACAGCAACAACAATCGGCTACGGGGACTTAACACCCCAAACAACAACAGGAAAAATATTCACAATGTTTTTCGCATTCTTCGGCGTAGCAACAGTATTATATTTCATTTCAGCAATCGGCTCATATATATTCAAAGAAAATATTAACAAAAGAGTCGACCAATTAAAGCACCATATTCAAAAACAAGAAGAATTAAAAAACAAGAAAACTAACAAAAAGTTGAAAAGAAAATAAACAAAAAACTGAAAAGATAAAGAAGTTATATTCTTGAGAATTTTTGGTTTTGTTATTCATTCACTAATCTGGGTGGGCGAACAAAGTGAGTTGGGTGGGGGATGGTGGCGGGATTCAAAACCAAAAAACCCAAACCAACAAATTAATAAATAATCATTCTATCTCCTAAGTATGCAAAGAACATTAATTAAAGATATCAAACCAGAAAAAGATGTTTTATTAAAAGCCTGGATTTATGAAATTCGCTCACTCGCAAAATTAAGTTTTATTCTTCTTCGAGACCAATCAGGAATTGTCCAATGTATTACAAAAGACGAAAAGATAATGAAACAAATTTCAGATTTGTCCTTGGAGTCAGTTATTGAAATAAAAGGCAAAACAAAAAAAGCAAATGTCAAAGCAGAGTTTGCAAGAAATGATATTGAAGTTGAAATAGCCTCGATAGAAATCATAAGCAAAGCAGAAAATCTCCCAATTCATGTAAATGAAAAAACAACAAGCAC
Source organism: Candidatus Woesearchaeota archaeon (assembly GCA_964604105.1). Classification (GTDB taxonomy): domain Archaea; phylum Nanobdellota; class Nanobdellia; order Pacearchaeales; family GW2011-AR1; genus CAYZVU01. The sequence goes on from CAZRXO010000004.1 coordinate 29,841, forward strand.
AGATTTTGCAACAAGATTAGATTACAGATTTTTAGATGTTCGAAAACCAAAAGTCCAAGCAATTTTCAAAATCGAAGCAACTATGTTAAGTGCATTCAGAGAGTTCATGGAAAAGCAAGGTTCTATGGAAACTATTTTTCCGTCGATAATTTCAGCAAGTTCTGAAGGAGGAACAGAACTTTACAGATTAAAATATTTTGAAAAAGATGCTTTTTTATCGCAAAGTTGTCAGTTGTATAAACAAATGATTGCTTGTTCTTTAGAAAAAGTTCATACAATTTTTACTGTATGGAGAGCAGAAAAACATAATACTCCAAGACATTTAAATGAATCAAGACAATTTGATTTTGAAATGGCTTTTGCAGATGAATTTGAAGTTATGAAAATTATGGCAGAGTGTGTTCAATTTATGATTAAGAAAATTTCAGAAAAAAATAAACAAGAACTAGAAATTTTAAAAGTTAAGTTGAAGGTTCCGAAGGTGAAGTATTTGACTTTTGAAGAAACAAATAAACTTTTGAAAGAGAATAAAATAAAAACAGAAAAAGCTGATTTAACTGGAGAGGGAGAGAAAAAGTTGGGAGAATTATTTCCAGAAACAATTGTTTTTGTTCACGATTGGCCAATGGCAGGAAGAACATTTTATATAATGCCCAAAGGAGAAAAATCCTCTCACGGATTTGATGCAATTTACCAAGGAATGGAGATAACTTCAGGAGGACAAAGAGTTCATATTCCAAAAATTTTAGAAAAACAACTTAAAGAAAGAGACCTTAATCCTAAAGATTTCAAATCATATATTGATAGTTTTAGATTTGGTGCGCCTCCTCACGCAGGATTTGGAATGGGTGTCGAAAGATTATTAATGGTCATCCTAGGAGTACAAAATATTAGAGAAGTTGTATTATTTCCGAGGGATAGAACGAGGTTAACTCCTTAGGATTTTCTTGAGATTTTCCAAAGTAAACCAAAATAATTTCGATAATTATTTGCTACTTCTGAATTTTTTATTGAAAAACAAAAGGGGTTTTCCCCAGAAACAATTGTTCCAACTTCATTTCCCGATATATCTATTGTAACAGGGGAGATAATATTATTTGGCAAAAATTTCACTTCTGTTAAAGAAAGTTTTTCCCTAGTCTTTGCGAATTCTCTTGCATCAGAATTATACAATATTCTAAGTTTTATTCCTTTTTTTATTCGACGTTTTTGCCAATCCAGATGATATGCATCAAGCATTTCTGCAACCTGTTTTGATGAACCTAAAATATAAATCATTTCTCCTTTAGATCTATTTGCAAGAATCCTTTCATCAAATGATTTTATTCCCTTAACCCCCCTTAAAATTTCTGCTTCCTGTTTAACTTCATGTGACTCAAAAATTCCTTTTAATGAAGGTAAAATATTATTAAGCTCTTTCTTTTTATTTTCAACTTCTTTTTCTTGTTCTAAAATACTATCCTTTAGAATTTCTGGAGATTTTGCCTCAAAACTTTTCCTATTATTTTCTACCACAACCCCCACAAGCCCTTTTTTATTTAGTCGGTCAAGAATATCATACACCTTTGAATTTGAAACCCTGCCCTCCTTTATTATATTCCCAATAGTGGATTTTCCTAACTTCATTAATGAGAAATAAACTCTTGCCTCTCCTTCAGTTAGCCCAAATTTTTCAAGTGTTTTTGCTTCCATAAATTTAGATAGTTTTAGATTATTTAAATCTTATTATCTCGCCCCACCCAAAGGGGGATAATACTTATATATCAAAGTAGGATTATTATCTCATGATAACAGATAAAAAAAAGTTAGAAGACATGGCAATTAAGATTGAAAACTGTTTAGAAAAAGGAGATATTTATCTTGCTACAATATATGCTTTAGAAGAAGGACATGTTGAAAGAGCAATGGAAATTTATGAAAAAGCAGGATGGTTTTCTTCTGCAGCCCATCTTGCTAAAGAATCCGGACTCGTTAAAAAAGCACAAGAATTAATTGATAGACAAATTGAGAGAGATGAAATGTCTGGTAATTTTGGCAATGCCGCGATAGTTGCAGAATTATGGGGGAGAAGTAAAAAATCAAAAGAATTATATGCTAAATGTTCTAAAATTTACGAAGAAGCAGGAAATTTTCTTTTCGCAGGACTTGATGCTAAATCAGCAGGATTAGATGAAAGAGCTCAAAAAATGTATAGTAAATATGAGGATTATTGCGCAAAAGAAGCTGGACCCCCTTTAAACGAATTCCCACTTTGGTTTGGATTTTTTTCATGGTAAAATTATTTTAACCTTTCTTTATCCCAACACCAATTAATTTTATATACTTAATTTTATTATAATAAATATGAAATTCCTACAAATTCAACAAGCAATAGAAAAAGCATCAGGAAAAGTCGCTGTGCGAGGATGGGTATTTAGAGAGAGAGGTTCAAACAAAATGAAATTCATTGTTCTTAGAGATTCGACAAATATTATCCAATGTATTTTAAAAAAAGAAAATTTTGAAGCACAATGGAAAAAAATTGATTCATTAAAAATAGAATCCTCTATTGAAATAGAAGGAACAATCAAACAAGATAAACGTGCACCAACAGGTTTTGAAATTCAAGTTTCAAAAATAAATATTTTACAAATTGCAGAAGATTATCCAATTAACAAAGATTTAAACGAAGAACTTCTCGGAGACCGACGACATCTCTGGTTAAGAAGCAGAAAAATGACTGCAATTTTAAAAATCCGTTCAACAATCTTCGGAGCAATCCACGAATATTTTCGTAGCAAAGAATTTTATGAATATCAATCTCCAATTTTCCAATCAGTGCAATGTGAAGGCGGAAGCACTTTATTCAATGTTGATTACTTCGGAAAAAAAGGAGTTTTCCTCGCACAAACATGGCAACTATTTGCAGAACCCGCAATTTTCTCGTTAGAAAAAATTTACACAATTGCACCATCATTCAGAGCAGAAGAATCAAAAACATCAAGACACTTAACAGAATACTGGCATGCAGAAATGGAAGTTGCATGGGCAAACTTCAAAGACATTCAGGATTATGGAGAAGAATTAATTAAGCATATTGTAAAAAAAGTTCTTGAAAAAAATAAACCTGAACTTGAAATTTTAGAGAGAGATGTAAAAAAACTAGAACCAACAATAAATAAAAAATTTCCTCGCATGACTTATGATGAAGCATTAAAAATTTTAAAAGAAAAGTGCAAGATAAAAATTCCTTGGGGGAAGGACTTGCGAACAATTGAGGAAGATAAACTAAGCAGATTATATGACACACCTGTAATTGTAACAAACTATCCTAAAGAAGTCAAAGCATTTTACATGAAAGAAACTGACGGCAATTCCAAAGTCGTGAATGGATGTGATTTCATTGCACCAGAAGGTTACGGAGAAATTATCGGCGGAAGTGAAAGAGAAGCAGACCCAAAAAAAATCATAAAGCGATTAAAAGAAATGAAAGAAAACCCTAAGCAATATGGATTTTACCTCGACACAAGAAAATACGGAAGTATTCCTCACGGAGGATTTGGCATGGGCGTCGAAAGAATTATATCCTGGATTTGCGGTTTATCGACGATAAAAGATGCGATTGCTTTTCCGAGGACAATGACTAGATGGAGTCCATAATTTTAAAAATCAACTTTTACTTATTGAAATATGAAAAGTAAAATACATTTACCAGATTATAGTGGAAGAAGTATTGTTAATTTAATGAGTTCTATTGCAAAATCATTTGGAACAAAAACTTCCTATCCAACCTTAAAAATTTTACCCGCTGAAAAATTAAAAGATTCTAAAAATATTGTCCTCTTAGTTATAGACGGGTTGGGCTATGAGTATTTAAAGAAAAAAGAAAAAACAACATTAAACAATTACATGATGGGCTCAATGACTTCTGTGTTTTTGCCAACAACAGCGTCGGCAATTACAACTTTCTTAACAGGAGTCGCACCCCAGCAACATGCATTTACAGGGTGGCACATGAATCTAAAAGAAATAGGTGTCGTGTCCTCAATTCTCCCATTTTCTCCTAGATTTGGAGGTCCCTCATTCAATGTTTATGATATTTATATCAAAGATGTTTTAGATCAAAAAGCTTTCACAAGCAAAATCAAAGCACAAAATTTCTCAATTAATTATTATAAAATTATTAATTCGGAATTTACAACAGCGATGTCTCAAAATTCTAAAAAACTAAGTTACAAAACACTAAATGGTTTTTTTAAACAAATAAAAAAAGCAATTAAATCTAGTAATAAAAGAAAATATATTTATGCTTATTGGCCTGAATTTGATAGCCTTAGTCATGAGCATGGGACAGAACATAAAAAAACTGAAAAACATTTTAAGCAAATAGATAAAAAAATAGTAAAATTTATTCAACACCTAAAAGAAACAGACACTACATTAATTATAACGGCAGATCATGGTTTTGTTAACACTCCATTAGAAAAGACAATTAAATTAGAGGATCACCCAAAAATGAAGGAGTGTCTAACTTTACCTCTTTGTGGAGAAGGAAGAGTCGCCTATTGTTACGTTCGACCTTCTAAAACGAAACAATTTGAAAAATATGTAAAAACTAAACTAAAAAAATATTGTAGTCTACACAAAAGTCAAGACTTAATTGACAAACATTATTTCGGTTTATTTGAACCAAATCCAAAACTATTTGATAGAGTGGGAGATTATGTTTTGATTTGTAAAGAAAACTATATCATCAAAGATTCAATAATACAAGTGAAGAAAAGAAAACCCCACATTGGCCACCATGGAGGAGTTAGTAAAGAAGAAATGCTTGTTCCATTAATTATAATAAAAACCTAAAAGAACAAAATTCATCAACGCTGGTTGTTGCGGAAATTATTACATTATTGAAATATAATTATTTCTTCTGCTCTTTAAAATAACAATCAGAACATAAAATCTTAAACTTCGATTTCGCAGATTTATCCTCGACATATTTGCAATAACATGACGTCAACTTTACCTTGCACTTTGCACAACAACCTTTCTGGTCATTCCACGTTTGTCTTTTCGTAACAGGAAAATTAAAATCCCGCAACTTAGTCCCCTTAAGAACATCTATATAACCCATTCAAAACCCACATCTTCCCCCATTATAAATATATCTCTACATTAATATATCTCTCATAAAATATAAAAAGAAAGAAGTTTTTTAATAAATATGCAAACCAACAAAACAAATACAAAAAAGTTCATTGTCACCTCAGGACCAGTAATTATTGAAGACAACAAAATTTTATTAGTAAAAGATAACAAAGATCCATTTTACAAACTTCCAGGAGGCATAGTCAAAGAAGGAATGTCTCTAGAAAAAGCATGTAAAAATGAAGCCAAAGCAGAAATAAATGCAGAAGTAGAAATAATAAGGCCTTTAATGCCAAACATATTATATGAAAATCCGAAAACAAAAGAAAAGATGACAATTGTCTTAATTAATTACCTTTGTAAATTAAAAAACAAAAAAGACATTAAAATTATTTTTCCAACACAAGAAATTAAATGGATTTTAATAAAAGACATCAAACAAGGAAAAGGAAATGCTTCTCCAAATGTCCAGGAACTTGTGAAAAAAGAATTCTAATAACTCTAAGATTGATATTCAACTAATCTTAAACATATAAAAATTTTTCCTCTTAATAACTTTTTCTAGCGAAACATTCAAGCGAACAGGCTGTCCCACAATTAACAAAATTTAAATAGTTTATTACCGT
>CAZRXO010000005.1:0-34093 GCA_964604105.1 Candidatus Woesearchaeota archaeon
AAATTTATCTTTTTTTATTTTAATTTTAGAAATTTATTAATTCCGGACAAAGCCTCAATATCAAAAGCTTTAAAAACTTATTCTTTGAAAGTATATTATGATAATCCCAGTAAGATGTTTCTCCTGCGGAAAACCAATTGGTCAGTTGTGGGAAGAATTCAAAAAAAGAACAGAAGAAGGAGAAAATAAGAAAAAAGTCCTCGACGAATTGGGATTAGAGAGATATTGTTGCAGATCAATGTTCTTAGGTCAAGCAGATTTAGTCGAGCTAACAGGGAAGTTTAAGAAATCGTAAATTCCATCTACTAATATAATTGCATTTCAAACATTCCACAGATTTCTTTTTATCCTTAATCCGAACTTTCTCTTTTCCAGAATAAGGGTTCAAACACTTTTTACAAAATAATTTTCTCTTTTCTTTTAATGCAATTTTCTTACTCATAGACAATCTTTTTATCTTCTTTATTTCTCGAGGAGTTTTGTGCTTAATCTCTTTAAAGAATTCTTCAATCTCCTTTTCAACTTCTGATTTTGAGAGTTTAGTTTTCATAAAAATTTCAATATCACAAACTTTAAAAACCTAACAATGTAGATAGTTTTGAGACGGCCATAGTAGGTTGGTCACACCTGTTCCCATTCCGAACACAGATAGTTAAGCTTCCTACGCCGTTTGTGTTAGTGCCCGGCAAGGCGCGAAGCATTGGTGCTGTCTCACATTATAATCTAAAAAGGGCAATAACCAAGTTTTACAATTTCATATACTGGTAAAATTTCCAGTTCTTTTATCTGTGAACCAAATTTTTCTTTGATATCTCTAAGAATCTTTCGCATTTCATTAAAATCTGGAACTTCAAAATCCGCCTCTATAATTTTTTCTCCAAGAAAGTGGTGGATTCTAAGAGAAAACTTTTGTTTTGAAATTTCAGACATAAATTTAATTTCTTCTAAAGAAGGAGATAATTTGAAAAATATTTTGTAAAAAAGATTTCCAAATTTTTCATTATTTAAATTTATTGTAAATTTTTGAATAACTCCTTTTTTTATCATATTCTTCATATGATAGTTTATTACTTTATATCTCATTTTTGTTTTAGCTTCTAAATTAATTAAAGAGTTTCTAGCCGAACTTGAAATAGCCTTGAGGATTTTTTGGTCTTTTTGGTTTAATTCAATAACTTTTGTTTTTTCTCTAATTATCTTAGAATCAAAATCCGATTTTTTATCAATAAAGTAATTTCTCCCAGAATAGAGAGTTCTTACTATCGGGAAAACTCTAGATTCTTTGATAAAATTTCCAAACTTATTGCTTATCTTATTTAAGATTCTGTCTGCTTCTTCGGGAGTTTGAGTAAGAAGTGCTAACATTATCTCCCAACGAGAATCAATTTTGATAATATAGATTATTTCTTTGATCTTTTCTAAAAATTTGATAAGTTCCTTTTCTCCTTCTATTGAAAGGTCTTGTAAGGAATAATAGATATGATAATTTATATACCCTAGTTTTCTGTAATTTAACTGAGCAACAAAATTAATAATCACCTTCTTTTTAACTAATCTATTTATTCTATTAATCACAGAAACTTTTGAAAGTCTAACCTTTCTTGCTATCTGCTGAGAAGATTGTCTTGCATCTGAATCGAGTTCATACAAAATCTTTTTATCATAACTATCTATTTTCATATAGTTGACATACCTATAAAATACTTATTAAATCTTTCTATATGTTAAGATTTTTGTTAATAATATTAATATACCCTAAACTAACTAAGATAATCATGAGAAATGATTTGGATAAGGAGAGATATGAGCAGGGAAAGAAAAAAGCAGAAGAAGGAAAGATTCCACTTCTAGTTCATATAAGTGCTTTGCCTTATGCGGTGGGAACGGAGCTTTCTTTAGAAGGAATAAGAGATCTGCCTTATGATTCTTTTCTCAGCATTTATCGGTGGGTTGTGGGAAAAGTCGCTGCAAGTTTAGATGTTAATGAGACTCTTAGCAGATTCTCTCGCGCTCTGAATTCTCCAGATGTGAGATTGAACCCTTCCCTTCGTTCTGAAATTTATTTGGGAAGAGATCTTTATATACAACGTGTTAAAGGTTTATTTTCCGAAGGGGGGGCCCCCACAAAATACCTTCCAAGAAAATTACTCAAAAGAGACCGATTAGAAATTGTTTCAGAAATGTGTTGTGTTGAAAAACCAGATATATTTAAGAATTATTCTGGGGCGCTACAACTCCAAAAGAAAACAGATTTAATGGATACAGATACAATAATAATTGCAAAATTTAATTTTGCACCATGGGACACAGGGGTTAATGTGTAAAGATGGAAAACGAAAAACCCCAAAAAGAATATATGATTGGTGTCTATGGAAGAGATGATAAGTATAGAAAAATTTACATGAGTAAGGCAGAGGATCATCTGATTGAATGTCTCAGAAGCAAAAGAAGTATGAAAAAATTTAATAATTTCTTAGTTAGCAAGACTGGAACCGCGGTGGTATATAATTATTCTGATTTTGGTATGACAACTCCTTTCTGGCATGTAAGAATATTCCCATCTACCCAAAAAGATTTAGAAGATATATGCAGAATAATTGAAGAAGAATTTAATTTTTATGATAGAGATTATGCTCAATATATATCTCTTCAAGATTATGATTCTAGAGTTTTTCAATAATTTCTATAGTCTCCTCTGCACCCCAAACTTCTTTCCATTATTCAAATCATCTTTTATTCCCTGAATTGCCTGCCCCATTTTTTTCTCACGAGAACGAGAAGCATAAAAAGACCATTCATCTTTGGTATTTTTTGTGATTAATATAATTAACTTTCCTTTTTGTAAACGAGCAGTTCTTCCCCCTCGCTGGATTGTTCTAATTGCAGAAGAAATAGGTTCATAAAAAATAACAGCATTTACTTCAGGAATATCCAAACCTTCTTCAGCAATGCAAGTAGCGCAAAGCACATTAATCTCATTTTCAGAAAATTCTCCAATAATTTTTTTCTGTTCTTTTTGATTCATTCCCAAACCATTTTTCTTTGCCTGCCCCACAAAAACTTTAGCGTTAATTTTCTCTAACTCATTTAATTTTTTATTTATCACAACAGCACTATCTCTAAATTGAGTAAACACAATAATTTTCAAATTTTCATTCGCCTCTTTTTCCCGTTTAATAATTTCCACAAGTCTACCAATCTTCGGGTGTTCAACACCCTTTGCAAGAAGTTCATTCGACGTCATAAAAACATAATTAAATTCTGGATTAGCAACGAGCTTTATTACCCCCTTGCTTTTTTTCTTTGCTGCTTCTTCAAAAAGTTTTTTTAAATATTGATTAAAACTTTCAAGGGTTTGCGTTTCTAATAATTCTAAAGCATGTTGAATTTTAATTGCCTGTGCACAGGCACTTGCACCGAGCATATAATTAAAATTCTTACCTCCTCTTGCAAGAGCCCCCATTATTTTTTGTTGAAGTTTAATCAAAGCAATTTTAGAAACAGGACCAAACAAAACCTGCCGTCTTTTAAGTTCCTCAATATATCTGTTAAATAGTTTATCTAAAACATGCCGCATTTCTTTAAACTCTACAGGAAGTTCAACATGAACTTTTTCATACTCTCTCTCTTGAATATATTTCTCCACATCAAGACTTTCTCTTGTCCGTAATTCAACTTCTTCAATAGAAAGATTTCTACAAATTTCTTTAATTTTTTGAGCATCACTTCCAGGTGAAGCAGTCAAGCCAACAATTCGAGGATTATTAGATTGACTCAAATATTTTTTTGCTAAAAAATTATAATCATAATTCTTCACACACCGATGAGCTTCATCTTCTATTAAAAGACAAACATCTTTCAAATCATAAAGATTTTTTTTAACATCATTTGCAACACACTGGGGAGTGGAAAAAATAATATCTGCTGTTTGCCAAATTTTCTTTCTATTGTTTGCATTTATTGCTCCAGTAAAAAGTTGCAGGTCACCAAATAACTCCGGAAGATATTTCTTAAAAGAATTCAAATGTTGTTCCACGAGGGGTTTTGTCGGAGCAAGCACAACAACTTTTTCTCCAGGAAATTTCTGCATCCTATCAATTGTCAACATAAGAGCAATAAGAGTTTTTCCCAAACCTGTCGGCAAAACAACCAAGCAATTCTTTTTCACGCAAGTTTCAAAAATCTTCTGCTGATATTCTCGTGGTTCAATTCCTTCTAGAAATTTCATTAAATTAATCAAATAAATTAGTTTATATTATTTTAGCACTACTAAACCAAAAGAAAAATAATTTTAAGTTTTGATTACTTGATATTCTCCTTTATACCCTAAATTATAAATTTTTGTTTTTCCAAGTTTTTTCACACCTTTGTTTATGTGTACATGTCCACATAAAACTAACTTTGGTGGATATCTTTTTATTGCATTTAGTAAAATCTTAGAACCAATATTTTTTCCAGTTGGAATTTTATCAAAAAAACCATAGGGTGGAGCATGAGATATCACAATTGGATTGTGAAGCCTCTTGAGTAACTTATTAATTTTAATACTTCTCGCGTTATTTAATTTTTCATCTTTTTTACTATATGAGCGAAATCTCGGGGCATGAGACTCATGATTAATATCAAAAAATAAAAAATCTTGGCCATTAATCTTTAGCTTCGCAGTTTTTTTACAATACAAGTTTTTGTATTTTTTAAAAAGATTCATAGTAAAATTCCTACCCCTACCTTTAATATACATATCTCCCCTTAAGATTAAAACTGGAAGATTATAAGAGCATAATTTTTTAACAATATCTTCATAAGATTTATCTGCTTTTTTCTTAAAATTAACCCATGCCATAGGATCACTAGCATTTTTTGGTTTTGCAGGAATATCTCCTGGACAAATAATCATCTCTATATTTTCTTTTTTCACAATCTCATTCAAGTCTTTTGGCAAAGATCCATGAGGGTCTCCAATTCCAAGTATATTCATCTCTCTTTATTGAATAAATATTATATAAGTTTTTCTTAAATATTACTTATACAAGTAAAAAAGCATACCCCATTGCAATCAAAACAACAATCGCCAAGAAACTCCACAATACAAAATTCCCAAAAAAGATTTTATTCCCATCTAATTCAGAAAAAGGCAACATACTAAAAAATGCAAAATAAATATTCCATCTTGCAAAATCAGGGAACCCAATAAAATATCCCACAATCGCAAAAACTAAATTAGCCACAACACCTGCTGCAGCAATATATCCAATATGGTCCTCAGTCATCTCAGAAAATTTGTAAACCCCGTGCCTTTTTGCAGCTTTGTAAACTTTTGGCTTTACATCAAAAACCAAGCAAGCCAACCACTTAACATATCCAAATGTTAGCGCAATAAATACTAATGGAAGAATCAGACCTGCCTGCAGTGGCTTTCTAAATTTTCTTTGTGGATGCAAATATCCAAGAGAGAAAACCGCTGCAAGACCATATCGCTGAATTTCCCAAAGCCTCACTTCAATATCTATTTCATAATAATATCCTGCAACTTTTTTAGCGAAAACATTTACCATAATCACCAAAAAAATTCCTAACAAACTATAAAGAAAAATCTCCACAGTCTCGACTAAACTCAAAATAAAACCTAAAATAAGGGTTATTACAAGTATTGCCCCAATCTCTCTCTTATTTAACATATATTAAATAATGGAAAAGTATTTAAATAAGTTTAGATATTTTTATATATGCGAATAAAAAAGATTAGCGAAGTAATTGGAACAAAAGTTTTCACAGATGCAGGGGATTATTTTGGAACAATTGAAGAAGCAAACTTAAGCGAGAATAAAGTCGATGGCTGGAGAATCAAAGTCGACGGCGGAATGATGTCTTTATTATCTGGAGCAAGAGGGGTAATCATCCCGCACCAATTTGTAAGAGCAATCAGCGATATTTTTATAATAAACAAATCTGCATTACCTCATCCAGAATCCGGTATTGATGAAATCCCTGTAGATTTAATATAAATAACCAAAAAAAGAGATGGCACAAGAAACAATTTTACAACATTGGCTAATAACCAAATTTGCATTACCATTTTTATTAATGTTTGTTTTAGTTTTTGCTATCTTAGAAAAAACAAAAGTTCTCGGAGACAACAAACAAGTTAATGCAATAATCGCTTTTGTTATTGGATTAATCTTCGTCGGTGTTGCTTATCCAAAAGATGTTGTCGCAAATATGATTTTATTCCTCACAGTAGCACTTGTGATAGTTTTTGTAGCATTAATTCTTTGGGGCTTTGCTTCAGGGGCAAGTGCAGAAAAAGATATGTTTACTGGAAAAATGAAGTGGATTGTTGGGCTAGTTGTTTTGTTTGCAGTAACAATTGCAGTATTTTTTTCAATGGGTGTGGAAAACCAAGTCTTTGATTTATTATTCGGGCAAACATGGAGCGAATCTTTTTGGACAAACTTTTTGTTTATTGCAATGGTTGCAGTTGCATTAGCCGCAATTTTACTCGGTGGAAAAAAGAACTAATTATTTTTTTATTTAGAAATATTTATAAACATCTTTGATTAATTATTAATATGTTAAAAGAGATGATAGTTTTAGCCTCGTATGGTGGTTTTTCTGGAGGAAAATTCGGAGAGATTTTAATGCAATGGGAACAAGCAGGAGTCTTTAGTTACATCTTACCATTTCTATTAATCTTCGCACTTATTTATGGAATCCTCTCAAAAATAAATCTTTTTGGAGATGCAAATAATAAAAGCATAAATGCTATCATTGCACTTGCCACAGCACTTTTATCATTACAGTTTGGCATTGTTTCTGTTTTCTTCGCAGAAATATTTCCCAAATTAGGTGTTGCAATGTCTATTGTATTAGTAGTCTTAGTTGTGATGGGATTATTTATTTCTAAAAATAATAAATCAATAATGAACACTTTAATGTGGGGCTCATTTGCTATTGCTATATTTATTGTTATACAATCTCTAGATATCTTTCAGGGAGGCACTAATTATATTTTTGGTTTTATATCGCCTGCATGGTGGGCAGAGTGGGGAGCAATAGCAATATTTGTGATACTCATGATTGTAGTCATTGTTAGTGCAACAAGGTCTAATTCCTACGAGCACGATAGTATTTTATCAAGGGCATTAGGCGCACAGAATAATAATTGATTATTTTTTTAAAATAAAATTTATTTCTTAGCTTTCTTTTTCTGAGGAGAATTATTTGCAATTTTATTAACCATTTTTCCAAAACTATCTTGCACCATTGAAATTTCTTTCTTTGCTTTGTTTAGTTCATCCCCATAATTTCCAATCTTATCTAAAATCTTAATTTGCATTTGGTCAATCATAGATTCAATTCTCTTTAATCTTTCTTCAAAGTTTTTTAATTTTGTTTCAGTTAATGTTTTGAATTCTACTAAGTCATCCACTTTTTTATTTGTCTTCTTTATTTTTTCAGAAAAAACTTGTTCTGCAACTTCAATTGTATTATCTGTTCCTCCAGCATAAGAATCTTGATATCCTTGCTGTGGTGCATATCCTTGCTCATCATAGTTTGGTTGCATTTGTTGATCATATCCTTCTTGAGGAATTTCTTGCGCACCGCCATAAGAATTTTGATATTCTTGCTGAGGGTAATAACCTTCATTTGGTGCAGGAATATCTTCCATTGGTTCTCCTGCCACAGCTTCTTTTACATGGGACTGACTCAACACATTTCGAATTTCCCGAGGAGAAATTCCTTGTTGTTGCAATTCTCCGATTATTTGGTCTTCACTCATTCCTTGATATTTCATTTGTTGCACTTGTTCTAAAGCTGTCATTTTATTGTAATTTTTTTAATTCAGATTTTCTAACAAACTCCAATGGCTGAAACATTTTAGCCTGTTTTGTTAAAATTTCTAAATCCTCTTTTTTAGCGAATTTGGAAAATTCAATTGAAGCCGCTTCCAAAAAAGCCTTGGTTCTTCCAAGAGTTTCTTTTATTTCTTCAATATCTTTTTTTATTTCCAAAATCTTTTCGCTTGTATTTTCTTTAGTGTCTATAAGATTCTGACCTATTAAAAGTAATCTATCTTTCAAAATATTTTGCTTTTCTTCCAAGTCTTTTAATTTAAGATTAACTCCGCCAAAAGCTTGCCCAGAATAATTCACCTCTTGTTCAACCATAAAACATTAACGAGAACATGCTTTAAATTTGTTACGATTATTGAAATTCAATATACAAAATAATTTAAACTTAATCTACCTTTTCAAAATATGCAATTTGAAAAAGAGGCACCCCTATATTCCCACGAGCTACAAAGAGAGGCTGGCGAAGATGTTCTTTATATAAATTATATGGGTGCACCATTTGTCCCGAGCCTGACAGAATCCCCAGAAGTAATGGCACGAGTAATTGATATTTTAATTGAAAATCCAAATGCTTCAAGAATCGTCTTCGTGCAACAGAAAAATTATAATTATGATTTTAAAGAAACATCATATCTTTTAGAAGTAGCTCAATTGTATGTTTATCTTCTTAAACAAGAAAGAATTCTTTCTCAAGAAAAATTATCTCACAACCAAAATAATCCGCAAGTATTCTCAAAGAGATACAACGAGATTTTTTCTTTTCTTTTTTTATTAAAGCAAGACCCTTTGGCAGCATATTATGAACTAAGAAAAATAATCATTGAAACAAAAATATCCTTGGAAAAATCAGGCCCCTTACAAAGAATAGACCAAACAAATTATTTACATTTACTAGAAAAGGTTTATGACTTATTTGAGAAAACAAAGATAATTCAAGCCCTTTTGGAACACACTGAAAATTACCAAAGAGGAGATAGGCAAATATACAAAAGAATTTTCAATCCAGATGTAATCCCAAACTTTACATTTACTCGGCTAGTGCAAGACCTTCCAATCGACGCAGAAATATTAGACCAATACAAAATTTCTGGAGAAACTTACGATGAATCATTAGTCACAATTTTAAGAAAAAAAGATGAAGCAAAAATAATTTATCATCTTAGTCCTCCAGAAAATAATCTTTCAGAGGACCACAATCTTTTATTAAATTTAGCAAGGGGCGTGTTAATTGAACATCAACCAAAAGCAGAAGAGTTTACAGATACAGAACGAACTCGCCAAGTTTTTTTCAACATTGCAAAAGACCTCTTGCAAGATTTAGCAAGAGCACAAACAATATCATTAAACTACGACGAGATAAATAAACTTTCCGCGATTTTAGTAAGGAATACAATTGGTTTTGGATTAATCGAAGTTTTACTTCAAGATAAAAATCTCCAAGATATTTCTTTGAATGCTCCAATTCCTTTAGTAAATATTTTTCTAAGGCACCAAGAATACAATGAGTGTTCTACAAATATTCTTCCGAGCCAAGAAGATGTGGATTCCTGGGCCGCGAAATTTAGAATGATTTCTGGGAGACCCCTCGATGAAGCAAATCCAATTTTAGACACCCAATTAGAAATCGGAAAAGTAAGAGCAAGAATTGCAATTATTCAACAACCACTTTCTCCAGATGGTTTGTCGTATTCTATACGAAGACACAGAGAATCTCCTTGGACACTTCCCTTATTTGTAAAAGTAGGCATGCTTAATTCCCTCGCTGCAGGGCTATTAAGTTTTTTAATCGACGGTTCTCGAACACTTTTAGTTGCAGGAACAAGGTCTTCGGGTAAAACTTCTCTATTGGGAAGTTTAATGTTAGAGATAATTCCTCAAGTAAGAATAATTGTTGTAGAAGATACTTTGGAATTACCAACAGAGTCCTTGAGAAAATTAAAATATGATATTATTAGAATGAAAGTTCGTTCAGCAATGTTAAAATCAACAACAGAAGTCGAGGCTTCAGAAGGAATTAGAACAAGTTTAAGATTAGGAGACTCGTCTTTAATCGTCGGTGAAGTAAGAAGTGAAGAAGCAAAAGCCCTATACGAAGCAATGAGGGTAGGGGCATTAGCAAATGTTGTTGCTGGAACAATTCACGGTGCTTCACCTTACGGAGTTTTCGACAGAGTTGTAAATGATTTAAATGTCCCCGCAACAAGTTTCAAAGCAACAGACATAATTGTTGTGTGCAATCCAGTAAAATCTGCAGACAGTTTACATTCGTGGAAAAGAGTGGTGCAAATTTCAGAAGTAAGAAAACATTGGACAAAAGACCCAATAGAAGAAAAGGGTTTTGTCGACTTAATGAAATACAATGTAGAAAAAGATGAACTCGAACCAACAGCAGATTTAATTAACGGAGATTCAGAAATAATAAAAGACATAGCGTCAAATGTAAAAGGTTGGGCTGGAAACTGGGATGCTGTTTGGGACAATATAACTTTAAGGGCAAAAATAAAACAAGAAATAGTAAATATTTCTGAACAAACAAAAAATCCAGAGATTCTTGAGGCGGATTTCACAAAACATTCTAATGATACTTTTCATAAACTTTCAGATAAAATAATTCAAGAGCATGGATTGCCCTTAAGCGAATATGTTTTTCCTGAATGGAAAAAATGGCTTGATGGGGAAGTAAAGAAGATGGGGAAATAAAATGAAAAAAATTAATAAAATCCTTAAGTTTATTAGCGTGGTTATACTTTTTGTAATTCTTTTATTTTCTCTGAAATATTTTTATTTCTCTTTGGCTTTTCCAGATCTGAGTTTAGATTATAAAACTTATGGGTTTAGTATAGGGATTTACCCCAAAAGTGAGGAGGGTTATCATATTCGCGACTATTCTTTAAATTATGATTTTCAAAAAAGTTTAGGAACTACTAATTTTAGATGCTGGGCGGGGGAGGTTGAAAATCCAAAGATTCAAGTAAATTTTCCTTCAGAATTAGTTATTACTTCTTTTAATGTTTATGATTCTGATACATTAGAAAATATTTCTTTAGCAAAATGTACAAAGAATGTAAATTATTTATATTGTGAATTTTATGGAATTTTAGAAAACCAATTAGAATTTAAAATTAATTTAAAACAAAACAAGTCAACAGAGAAGTTTTATCCCAATGGCTTATTTATTTTTGGGGACGTTAGAGATTTTTCTCTTTTAGATAATGAAAGTTCTGAAAAAGATAATGTTCTTTTAAATTTTAATTTAGGGGATAAATATCGTTGCCAAGAAAATTGTTTTATTAAAGAAATGTCTAGTGAAAACTTAGATTATTATTTAGATAAGACTAATTTAATGGTGTATATCCCTCAAGGCGAGGGAGAGATTATCAATTTACCTCATTTTAGATTAAACACTTATAATTATAGTAGAAAAATTAATTACTCATTTTTTTTAACTCTTTTAATTTCTTTATTAGCAGGAATTATTGTTTTGATTCTGGATAATAGAAATAAATTAAAAAATTTATCTAAGCAAAAACCTTGCTTGATGTGGCCATGGAGTTATTGGATAAAAAATTAAAAAGTTATAATTCTCAAATATCTTTCAAAGCATTTTTACCTTTCTTAGTAATATTATAATATCTAAAACTTGGCGATTGAGGATTTTTACATTTAGCTAATCCTTTTCCTTGCAAGTCTAAGAAAATTCTACTGATTACTTCTCTATGTTTCTTCATTCTTTGAGCTAAGAAAGAAGCTATTTGTGGTTTTTTATTTAATTCTTTTAACACCTCTAATCTAAGTTTACTTCTCGCTAAAAATATTAAAATATCGTCACGGGCCATAAAATATAGCGTAAGTTTGAGAATATAAGTAAGAGTGATAATCAGCGTAATGTTTATAAAGGGTAGTTTAGTAACATTATTATGGAAAAGTTAAGAAAAATAAATAAGCCGATAAATAAAAATAATAAGAAAAAAATTCTTTTTATCTTAATCTTGGGAGGAGTTTTATTAACTATAAATACTGTCTTTGCATTATATTATTTTACGTCTTTTAGTTTTACTTTTAGTGTTGAAGAACCTTTTACAACTTATTATGCTACAGTTGATGCAGATTATGTTGATTATGAGGGGGTAAAAGTTCTTGGTTGTCAATTGATGGGTTATTACTTAAATTGGACAGAAGTAAGTTCTGGTGGAGTAGATATTGGGGATAAATATATTGGTGAAGAAGGCATGGTTTGCTTTAGAGTTGATTCTACTGCGGGAGAAGATATTGATTTAGACTTTCAGATGAATGGTGATTGGGATGAAAATGTTAATTGGACGGACTTCATTTTTCATTATGGGAGTATACAAGAGGGGGAGATTTCTTCAACAGTTCCATCTGAAGGTCAACTTTGGGGATTGTTAGTTTATGAAGTTGGTACAGGTGCAAATGGGGATTATCAATTGGATGTAGATTTCAGCAGAGAATAATTTATGAAGATAGCGAAAATCGGAATTTCTTGATTTTATGTCCT
The DNA here is from genome assembly GCA_964604105.1 of Candidatus Woesearchaeota archaeon. Classification (GTDB taxonomy): domain Archaea; phylum Nanobdellota; class Nanobdellia; order Pacearchaeales; family GW2011-AR1; genus CAYZVU01. The sequence continues at coordinate 12,370 of CAZRXO010000005.1, forward strand.
TCTCAACAAAAACCCCTGAATAAACATATTTACATAACTATTTTATGCTAATAACTCCAAGTCCTATAATTTCTCTCCAAACAAAAAACCTTATAAACTATTGTAACATAAATGTTACATATGAAACAAAACAGTTACAAATTGGAAATAGTGAATGGATTACTCCGAGGAAAAATTCATTTGAGAGAATTATCTCGAAAATTAAACATTAATCCTATGACCCTCTCCAGAAAACTTAAAGAATTATCAGATGAAAATATCGTGGATTTTAAACAAGAAGGAAAAAATAAAGTTTATTTTCTAAAAAAAACATCCGAAGCAAAATCATATGTTTTTATGACTGAAAATTTCAATTTGAATAAATTAATTAAAAAATTTCCATTTATTAGAAGTATTGTAGAAAAAGTTCAAAATAATAAACAAATTGATTTAGCTGTTCTTTTTGGTTCTTATGTGAAGGATAATGCCAAGAAAGATAGTGATTTGGATCTTTATCTTGAAACAAAAAATAAAAAAATTAAAGAAGATATTGAGTTAATTAATTCTAAACTAAGTGTCAAAATAGGAAAATATAATAAAGAGAATTTACTTATTAAGGAAATAGAAAAAAATCATGTTATAATAAAAGGGGTGGAAAAATTTTATGAACGAACAGAGTTTTTTAAGTAAACTAAAAAAAGAGAAAAAAATAAGATTTGTAGAATCAAATTTAGAAGTTCAAAAGTCTTACATAGAAAAATCAGAGAGCAATTTAATCTCTGCAAAAATTTTATTAATCAATAATCGGCTTGAAGAAAGTATTTCTTTATCGTATTACAGCATGTATAATTCTTTATTGGCTTTATTATACTTAATTGGAGTAAAAAGTGAAAATCACTCGGCCTCAATAATTCTCTTAAAAAAAGTTTTTGGGCTTGAGAATGCCAAGATTTTATTTGCAAAAAAAGAAAGAATAGATAAACAATATTATCTTGATTTTTCTATTAATAAAAAAGATGTGGAAAATATGGTTTTCATTGCAGAAGATTTTAACAATTTTTTATTAGAATTTATGTCTAATCTAAAAGATGAACAAATTAAAGTTTATAGAAATAAATTCAAGGAGTTATTAAAATAAAATGTCCTCAGATAAACCAACTGTAAAAGATATTATAGCAAAACATAGTGCACGAATTGAAAATGAAATTAGCAAGACAAATCTTCAAAATATAAACTACAGCAATGCTTATGTGCAGTTTAAAAAAGAGATGGCGCCAGAGCTAAACAAATATGAAAAATGGTGCCATAGTTTAGGGAATATCATAAAACTTAAAGTTTCTAAAAAAGATGAGGAGAAAATAAAAAAGCACATTAAGATTGCACACTTAGAAGTAGAACCCTGGCAAGCATTAACCCTCGGGGTTATGGCATTTATTACAGTATTTATTTTAGGTTTACTTATCTCTGTTGCAGTTGGATTCATTTTTGCTCCAACAACTGAGGGAGGATTTCTTGCAGCATTCCCACTTTTATTTTTCTTTTTAATGGTGGTTCTTTCTATTTTTTTATTTTATTTTGTAAACGGATATCCTCAAAGATTAGCAAATAAATGGAGATTAAAAGCCTCTTCGCAAATGGTTCCTGCAATTTTGTATATTGTTATATATATGAGGCACACACCGAATTTAGAAAGAGCAATCGCCTTTGCCGCAGAACATCTTCAAGCACCTCTATCATTAGACCTTAAAAAAGTATTTTATAATGTTCAGGTTGGAAAATTTTCTACAATCAAAGAAAGTTTAGATAATTATTTAGAAACATGGAGAGATTATTCTATTGAATTTATAGAAGCATTTCATTTAATCGAAGCGAGTTTATTTGAACCAAGCACCGCAAGAAGAATCTCCACATTGGAAAAATCATTACAAGTTGTTCTCGACGGGGTTTATGATAAAATGTTAAGATTCACCCATGACGTAAGATCTCCATTGACAAATGTTTATATGCTGGGTGTAGTTCTACCAACTCTTGGGTTAGCTTTACTTCCTCTGGCTTCAGCAATGATTGGGGATTATATAAAATCTTATCATGTTTTTTTGCTATTTAATTTAATCGTCCCGTTTTTTGTTTTTTATTTAACAGATAAAATTTTAATGTTAAGACCTGGAGGATATGGTGAATCAACTTTATTAGAAAAAAATCCTCTTTACTATAAATTCAAAAGTAAAAAACCCTATCTTAAGGCATTTCTAATTTGCTTCCCTTTTTTAATTATTGGTTTACTGCCCTTGATTTTTCAATATACTGCCTTACCTTGTTTAATTGGGATTCCAAATGATTTTCCTCTAACTTTTGCAGGCGGCGGAGAAGAAATGTTATTTGACTTTAAACAAGTTGGAGTCGAGCAAACAACAATCGGTCCTTTTGGTTTTGGGGCCTTGTTATTAAGTTTATTTATTCCCCTCGGGATAGCATTGTTTTTTGCAATTTCGTTTAAAGAAAGAACCAAAGAATTAATTCTCGAAAGAAGAAAAACAAAACAACTTGAAAGAGAATTTAATACTTCACTATTTCAATTAGGAAATAGGATTGGAAATGGTATGCCCCCAGAACTTGTTTTTTCAAAAGTCGCAGAATCTTCAAGAGGATTAAAAACACAAGATTTTTTTCAAAGAGTAAATTATAATATTCGACAATTAGGAATGAGTGTGGACAAAGCAATTTTTGACCCAAGAAGAGGCGCAATTATTCACTACCCCTCGGATTTAATTGCAACAAGCATGAGGGTTTTAATTGACTCGTCAAAAAAAGGTTTGAAAATCGCCGCAGTAAGTTTAATGAGTATTTCAGAGTATGTAAAAAATATTCAAAAAATAACAGATAGGCTTAGAGATATGCTCGCAGAAATAATTTCAGACATGAAGTCTAACATGACTTTCCTCGCACCGCTTCTTTCAGGAATTGTCGTCGGTTTAGCAGGAATGATTACAGCAATTTTGAATAAAATAAACCTGGCGAAATTATCTGGGGGAAGTTCCCAGTTAGGTGGGATGGATAACCTTTTGAATATATTTGATTTAACCAAAATGGTCCCACCATATTATTTACAAATTGCCGTCGGAATTTACATAATTCAAATAATCTTTATTTTGACCAGTGCATTAGTAACAATAGATGCAGGCGAAGACAAACTTGAAAAATTAAATAAGACAGCAAGCAATTTGAAAAGAGGAGTTCTTCTTTATTTTTTCACAGCATTATTCGCAATACTTGCCCTGTTTTTTTTAGCAACAATTGTCTTGACTTTTTGATTAGATAAATTTATTAATTACATTTGTCTTTTTATGTCATGAAAAAGAGATTAAATAAAAAAGCAATTGTAGCAGATTATCTACCTTGGTTATTAATTGCAATAGTTATCTTGGTAATTCTTACAATATTCATCCTTGTAATGAAGGATAAGGGATTTGTTCTAATAGATAGAATTAAAAATTTGTTCAGAGGAATTTAAAATGGCTGAACTCGCAATCAATCAACTAATTAAAATAATTCTCGGAGTAATAGTTTTTGTGGCAGTTGTCACAGCATTATATTTATTCTTTGACAATTATATTATAGATTTTTTCAAAAACATAGTTGGCAATGAAACCTCAGTAAATAATTTTTTGGTTTTAATAAAATGAACAAAAAAGCATTTCTCCTTGCAGAGGAAACAATTAAAATGGTAATCGCATTAATCGCATTAACCTTCCTTGTTTATTTTTTGACTTCATTATATTTTTCAAATCAAAATGAGAAAGACCTCGGATTAGCAAAAGAGTCCTTAGATTTTTTAGTTCAAGAAATACAATCTGGGAATAAACAAGTTGAAATTTACAATCCCTCTGGGTGGACAATTACTTCGTGGGAGAATAACGAAAACATGCCAAAGACCTGTTCAAATTTTGCATGGAAAAATTGTATTTGTATTTGCAAAGAAGATTCTTACACAAGAAGAGTTATTGGCCTATCTGAAGATTGTGATGAATACCCTGCTTGTGCAGATTCCAATTTCCAAGTTTCAGGAGCAAGAAACTGGTATAAGAAGGAATTAATTAATAGTATTGTAATAAGCAAACCCTTTCCAATCCAACTAAATATCAATGGAAACCAAATAACAAAAAATGAATAATGAAACAATATTAAAATATGTAATGTGGATAAGTTTTTTTATTATGGCATTAGCAGGAATTTATTTTATGTTAAAAAGATTGGGGGTTATGAATTAAAATGAGAACAATAAAAAAAGCAGAATTAACAACCCAACAAATAGTTGGTTTAACAATTTTAATAATTAGCTTCGGTGTTTTGTTATTTTTCTTAGCAAGATTAAATTTGCAAGAATTAACAGACAAAGAAATCTGTCACAATTCTGTTGTCCTATATGATAAAAATCCAAACCCACTTAAATCAAATGCACTTGATTGTAGAACAAGTTATGTTTGTATTTCAGGGGGAGGAGATTGCGGGGATTTTAGTTCCACAATTAAAAGAGAAATAAAATTGACCTCTGATGAAAATACAAATAAAGACAGAATAATGAAACAGCTTGCAGAAGAAATGGCTGATTGCTGGTGGATGTTTGGCGAGGGAAAAGTAGATTATGCTAACTTCGAAGGATTCGGAAATAAAATATGTGCAATGTGTTCTGTAATAGCTTTTGATAAAACAATTCAAGGTAAAGATTATTCAATAACTTATGAAGAATTTTACAAATTTTTAGAGAGTACACCTAAAGATGAGGCAGAATTTTACCTTTCGTATATTTACAACACCCCCGATAAAAATAAAATCGGCGCATCAGAAGATTATCTCTCAAGGAAATTGATTTTTACAGAACAATACTTTATTCTAACAGGAATGGGCAAATCTTGGATAAATTGGGGATTAAATAAACATTGGCTCCCTATGGGATTTGAAGATATTTTTGGAAGAAAACTTTTTGATCAAGAATATGTAATTCCTCTAACAATTCTAGAAAAGACCCCAGAAAATTTTGAAGAATTAGGTTGTGATGAATTTATTACTAAAGCCTAGTCTTTTATTGACTTATTATTGCATATACAATTATCTCCTCAATGGATTTTTGCTTTCCTAAAGTCCCATATCTTTCCTCAGCCAGCTCGTGAAATTCATTAGCAGATTTTCCTTTCATATCTTGTGCAAATTTAACAGACCTAATAAAAGCATCTGCACTTAGGGGAATTTTTGGTCCCCCTTCAGTCATTGCCCTGTAACAGTCAGGGAAATAAAATTCTGCCCCAATCCTCTTTTCATACATGAATAATGTATTGAGCAAGATGTCCCTTGATTTTTGTTCATGTAAGTCAAAAGACATAAATGAGACAACATTTTCTTTGTTAAAAATAAAATATTTCTTAAAATTCTCCAAATAATTATTCACTAAATAAGAAATAAATTTTTGTGCTTGATATTTTGTAGCAAAAACCTGGACATACTGGTTGATATTTGATTGAGTGTCGTTTGGAAAAACATAAGACCTGGCTCCCGCATCCTTAGTTTCTAGTCCGAGGTAAGGATATACGCGGGCGCTTACAGATAGGTGCATCCCTGAATTTGAATCTATTATTTCCTCTAATCTTTTTGCCTCTTTTTTATTAAAAAAATATTCTTCAAATCCTTTGGCTGCTTCGGTTTCTTCTATTTTTCCCTCGCCATTTAAACTAAATGGAATAACAATATTCTCCAACATTCCAACAGTATTCCCCCGTTCAATTCCCACATTCAGATAAAGATACAATGGGGCCTTTCCTTCAATCTTACTCATATCAAAAGGAAGTTCCAAACTTCTTGCAGTTTCTGTAACACCCCAAAGATGGTTAACAGGATAAAACTCAATCTCTGTTTCAACATAATTCTCACAATCTTGTTGTGTTTTTAATCTTCCAAGTACCCCCTCATATTTCCTCTTCCCCTGCCAAGAAGAAAATTTTTCTATTGCATCGAAAATTTGTTCAGAACAAACAAGCCCTAATTTTTGCAGTGCAAAATGAATTCCTTTTTCTGTGATTGTAGATGCCCACTTCACCTTAAAGGATTCTTCAAGGGGCTTTAAGATTTCCAATCTATAATCTGGGATAACATATGCTGCTTGCTGTGTTTCATTCAAGGCGACTTCAGGAGGATGCAACAAACATGCCCCAGTAGAATTATATGTAATCCGACTATGTTTTGCAGGGAGGTTTTCTCTTTCATCACCTCGCCAATCTTTTCTATTGTAATCTTCAGTTTTAATTCCTAATGTGAACTTTTTCCCTTTTTCATTTACTTGTGCAACAAGATTAAGATTAACATCTCCCACAAATCCTGCAGAATCAGACATCGGAACAGCATAAGTTTTATTTAAAATTTCTTCAGCCAAACTTTTTATAGGATTAAATAAAACCATTGTCCCCAAAATTCCCGCAACCAAAATATTTCTTAAAGTTTTTCCCATCCATAAATTTACATTTAGACTTATTTAAATATTATCGCACCCGACTAAACATTTATTAATAATTTCTTCCTTAGCCAACCATGAAAAAGAGAGCCAATATTTTAACAGAGAACATAATTTTTATTGTATTAAACTTAGCATTTCTAACAATATTATTTTTATTTGTGTTTTCTAAGATGGGTGCCGCCGCAGTCTTAGAAGAAAAATACGCAAAACAAATAGCACTTATTCTCGATGCTGCAGAACCAAACATGAAAATAGAATTAGATATTAGCGATGCTATTGAAAAAAAAGAAAAGAAATTTCCAGAGGGGGGGATAGTCACAATTTACAAAAACATTGTAACTGTAAAACTAAGAGACAAGGGGGGGTACTCGTATTCTTATTTTAATAATGTAGATGTGAAGGTAAATCTTGGAAAAAATAAAATCGGGCAGAACATTTTATACTTAAATATAAATGAAAAAATAAACAAATAATTGCAATGAATAAAAAAGCAACAGACAAAATAATCTCAGTATACTGGTTTGCAGTTTTGTTTCTCGTAGCTGCAGCAGTAGTCTATATGGTTGCAATTTTTTATGGAGAACCTTTTGATATAAGAAAAATAGAAGCAGATATTTTAGTGAACCAGGTTGTAGATTGCATTGCAGAAGGAGGATACTTAAATTCGCAAATCTACAAAGAAGGAAATTTTTCAATTAACAATGAAAACTTTTTAGAGATATGTAATTTAAATTTTGAACTTGAAGATTTTGGAGACTGGCAAGGACAAGGACAATATTATGTTGAATTGAATATTACAAATCTCGCTTCTAATAATATATTTCTCGGGCCAATCAAAGTTGGAAATTTTCACCTAAAAGATAATTGTGGAGGATCAAAGAATTTCCCTCAATGCAGGGATAGAAGTTTTTATTCTCTATCTAAAGAGGGAGATAAACAAATAAAATATCAAATAAATATTTTAGCATCAGTCAGAAAAACAGAAAAAAATATGGGATAAAACAGAGCTAAAAGTTCCAGTTAAATTTCACAAATGAAAATAAATAAAAGGGCACAAATAAGCGACACAATGGTTTGGGTTGTAGCAACAGTAATTATAATTTTCATCTTGGCCTTATCTATTTTTGCAACTTCTGTTTCATTGGGCGGAGGAAAAGAAATTAAGAAAAAACCAATATCTGATATTGTTGCAACCAAATCCTTGTCTTCTTATTTATTAACCCTAAACCCCATGTCAAATAAAATTGTTTACGACGAACTAAAAACCAAAAAGGATTTCAATTCTTTTAATGGAGAATTAGCAAAAAATATTTTTTTAGAATTTTACGAGAAAGAATATTCTCCAAAACATTTACTCTCCAAGCAAGGATTACTCGAAGGAGAAATTTATCGGAAAGGGGTTTGGTTGGGATTTAATCTCGAGGATTCAGATAAAGATAATAATTATTTTGGCGACAGACCTTCTGTTTACAGAGTTCCAATATATGCTTTACCACTTTTAGCAGTTCAATCAGCGACAGGCATTGCAGGAGCAGCAGCAATTATCAATCTCGAAAATCATGTTTTAAGGAGAATACAATTAAATGAGAATGAGTATTTAGATTTACTTTTGATGGAGGAAAAAGATGAATAAACTAAATGTCATGAATAAAAGAGCAGACATACCAATAATAATATTAGTCTTCGGGGTTATAGCAATTTGTGGGTTTGTATTACTTAGCTTTGAGATTGTAAAAAATAAAACTGAAGAAAATTTCTTAGGAATAGACTTAATCGAAGAAGCAATGTCCCTCGAGGAAGAATATTACTTATACCAAAATCTGGGAAAGTCGAATGCGGAAATACAAAACCTCTTTGACAATTACAACTTAGAATTAATCAAAAGAGAAGGAGGGAATATTTTTGATTATCAGAAACTTTTAGATTTGGGGAAAGTATCAATAGATGTTCCAAATTCAATTTTAATAGAATATTCTAAAAAAGCTTTATGGGGAAAAGATAAAGTAATGTTTAGGGTAGAGTATAAATTTGGTTAATTGTTAGGAGAATTCGAATTCGATAACCAAAGGAAAATGGTCCGATAATTGATTTGTTTCTTTGGTTCTGATTACCTTTGCAGATTTAAGGTATTTTTTTAATAAGAGGGTGATATAGGCATAATCTAATCTTAATTTTTCACAGTGATATTTATCTTTATTAAATTTTGTTGGAACAGTATGTTCCAATTTTTTTGAGAATTTTTTTATTGTATCTATTAATCCAAATTTGAGAATTTTTGTTTGAACATCTTTTTTTAATATCCCTTCACCAAATTTAACAATGTTTAGTTTTTTTAGTTTTTTTAGTAATTTTTTTTCATTATATTTGTCTAGTGGAGAAAGAGAATTAAGGTCTCCGAGAAGAATAGTATTACTTTTTTTATCAATTTTTTTTAAAATTAACTCTATTTCTCTTATTCTACCTTGCTCATCCCTTGCAGTAAGGTGAGCTAAAAAAATATTTATATTTATATTGTTAATTTTAAGTGAGCATTTCATTATTGAACAAGGAATTATTGGTTTAATTTTAAATTTTTTAATGAAAGGAGTTTTAGAAAAAATAACGAGACTCTCTCCAATCGGAGACATGTGAAAGTAATGATAATTACAGTTTATATTTTTTTTAAAATTTTTAAGTTTTATCGATTTATTTTTTTCCCAACAGCAAGCTTCGGCTAAGCATATTATTTCGGGGTCTTCCTTTTTTATATATGAGACAATTTTATCCAATCTGGCTTGTTCAGAAACACCTTCAAATAAATTTAAGAAAAGCATCTTCATGTACAGTCCAATACAAGTGATTATTAAAATATATTGATTAAGACTAAATTTTTACTTCTTCAGAAAGATCTTGCAAAAAGATTTCAATTTTTTGTTGTCTTTGAATATATTTTCCTCCAAATTTAATTGCTAGTTCTCTATGCGAAGGATAGCTTGCAGCAGCATTCGCAAGAATAATTTGGTAGATAAAGTTGGATGAAACATCTTTTAAGAGATTTCTTTCAATATATTTGTTGATTAGAAGGTCTGTTCGAGAAAGGTTATTTTTCGAAGATGATGGGATCATTCTTTGTGAAAGCCATGCCAAATCTTCTACATGCGGTCTTGTTACAAGATCCAGAAAATCCAAAATTTTTATTTCTTTATTATAAAATAAAACATTGTCTTCATTAAAATCTCCATGGGTTATGCCAGAAGGGGAATTTTTTAAATAATTAAAGTCTAAATTGTTTAAACATTTTTTAACAATCTCTAAAGTTTTTTTAATCCATATATCATTAATAGAAGCACCTAGGCTATTTTTTAGTTTTTCTAATGCCAAATTAAGTCTTTTTTTTAATGAGCGATCCTTAGAAACTAATTCAGAAAAAGAAAGGGATTCTATCTCAAAATTGAGATTTAGATAATAGTCTATCAAAGGGGAAAGTTTTTTATCCGAATAGGCCGCAAAAGGTCTTTGGGTTCCTTCTAAAAAACTCATAAGGGTGTAGCAATGTTTACCTTTTGTAAAAACAGGTTTCCCTTCTTTTGTAGAAAAAATTGTCGGGGTAATAAACTTCCCTCTAAGTTTATCAGTAATTTCTTTTTCTAGGCAATAAGCTTTTGTTCTCAATGGGTCGGTAGTTCTTCTAACAACATATTCTTTGTGGTCTCCAACCCTTGCTGCAAAGGTATGGGTATTTATCAAAACTTGCCCTTCTAAAATATTGGGAACTTCATAGTGTTCCTCCAGAACACTTGTAATATCTTTTGGTAGCAGCATTTGATGATTTTTTGGGAGAACATGAGGTTTATTTATTCAAAGGAATTTGATTTTTTTCAAAGTTTTTCATATATTGTCTTATTTGGTTCGGTTGTAAAAATCCTTTTCGATTTTTGTAGTAATAAGGAGTTTCAGGAACCCTATCTAAATTAAATTTTTTTCTTTTGCCAATAATTTCTTTAGATCCATCAAATATATTAATAATATGTTTTTGTGTTGTATACAGGGAGGCAACGTGATTTCTGAATTTTTGTTCTTTAGTATTAAACCTTATTTCTTCAATCTCTTTCATTTGGCTTTCATCTAAGAAAGTTCTAACATATTTTCCATCACCATCAATTCTGTATGTTACAAATTCAAACACATCAATATTATTTCTTCCCCCAACAATATGAGAACAAAACCAAGCAACTTCATGATCGGGATGAGCTTCGGGAGCGCTGTGGGTTACAATTTTTTCGATAGAGTGCATTTTTATAATTTTTTCGATAGAAGAAACAATACCTGGAATATTTTCGTGAGTTTTTCCATCTGGGAATTTCCCATTAAAATAATTGTTATTTACATTAACACCCAAAGCAGCCATAGCTGATCTATCTTCAAGGAGTCTTTGTTTAAAATATTCATCAGAATTTTTAAATATTTTTCCGCCTGTGGTCCAAGGATATTTTACGGCAGATCTTCCATCAGATAATGTCAAAATAACAGCTTCTTTAGGGTTTTTACTAATATTAATTCCAGCACCTATGAAAACATCATCTTGGTGAGCACCTATATACAATGTTTTCATTTTTCGATAAGATTCATGTATATATCAAGATAATTTTTTGCTTGTCTTGTTGCATCGAAATGATCTTTAGCCCATTTTCTGCAGTCTATTCTGGAAAGACTTTCAACCTCTGAGGCGGCATGAATAAATTTATTTTGGTCACCTTTTTTAACAGTGTACCCAGTTTTTCCGTGAAGAATTACCTCGGGGACACCTCCACTTAAGTATGAAACAACCGGAACTCCTGAAGCATTTGCCTCTGCAGAAACAAGTCCAAAGGTTTCGTCAATTGTTACTGGAAAATAAAAAGCATCTGCCCCAGAATAAATTATTCTTTTTTCGGCAGCACCAAGCTCTCCAAGATAAAGGACTTTGTCCTCAGATTCTACAAATTCTTCAGCAAGACTTTTTAATTGGTGTGTTGGGACCCTTAATTCTGTTCTATCAATTTTTGAAGCGATTTCACTTTTCCAATAATCAACGTTATGGAAATAAGGACCGGCAAGTATTAATTTTTTATCAAGAGCCAAGGCAGTGTTGACTGCCTCGTGTGTTCCCTTCCCCTTGTATATAGACCCCATTGAAAATACATATCCTTTTCCTTTTTCCCCAAAAATATAAGAATCTACATCAACTGCATTTAGTACAACAAAATCAATTTCCAATATGTCTCTAAAAATGGCTCTTTGAAACTGACTAACAGCATTAAAATGAATATTTTTACCGGCGAATAGTTTTGGAAACCCTAAATACATTTTTTCATTTTCTTTGTTTGGGTATCCATGAATAGTATTTAATATTGGAGGGAACTTTTCTGAAGCAATTTCTCCAGGGGTTCTTAGACCTTTTTTTACATCAAAAAGCTTTTCTGAGAAAGATCGATCCGGGTGATAGCCAGTATGATCATGTATTATGTCTGGTTTAATTTTCCTTATATGCTCTAAGGCTCTTTTTGAGTGTTCTTGAAATCCTTCACCAATATGTTTTAAGTTTGCTTTCATATGTCCATTGCCAGGACCGTACAAAGATTTAATTGTTGGTAAAAGAGTTCCATTTAATTCTGAATCAGAAGATGCTACAACAAATGACTGATGTCCAAGCCTGGTATAAGCATTGTCAAGAGTTACTACAACTTCTTCTAATCCCCCATAGCCACCAGTGATACCCATAACTGGGACATTTGGGTGTGCAATTTGAAGTATTTTCATTTTAGTGTTTTATTTTGTCATTATCTTATGCATAAGATTTTATTTACATTATAAGCCTTGTGTTTCTATTTTAGAATTACAAAACATAATTTTATGAGACTCGTTCTGTTTATATATTTTTCCTAAGTTTTTTGTGATTTTCGGCGAATTTACAGATTATCTATCTAAAATATTATCTTTCTCATTTAAAATAAAATTCCCAATAGTTTTAACTTTCCAACAAAAACATTTAAAAACAATTCATCCTTTAACAAGACATGAATAAAAGAGGTCAAGGATTAAGCACAAGTGCGATAATTCTAATAATTTTAGGAATAGTTGTTTTAGTTTTTTTAATCTTCGGATTTACAATAGGCTGGAGCAACATAACCCCTTTCTTAAAATCAAGTAATGTAGATAGTTTAGAAAAAGCATGTGCCCTTGCATGTTCTTTAGATTACAAGGATGATTTTTGTAATGTAGAAAGAAAACTCAATATTCCTGACACAAGAGAAACAGAAACACTAAAAGACGGAGAACTTTATACTTGCTTTGAACTTGTAGAGGAAAATTTAGTGGGGGATTGCCCATCGATAAAATGTGTAGCCTCTGCAGATAAAATACTTTCTTGTGTTGAGGATTTTGAAGGAAAAATGGTGGATGCCGCACCAGATGGAACTTGCCCTGCAGTAACTGGATCTACAAGTGAAATTTTACCTGGACCTTTTTCAGATCAAGAAGGAATAAGGATTTGTTGTAAATATACCCCAGCACAATAATTCTAAAAATGGCACACAGCGATGCAGAATCAAGAAATAAGCGAAAAGATAAAAAACGTGAAAAGAAAAAACATCCATATAAAAAAGGCGGAAAATTTCGTTCAACAGAAATAAAAATTACTTCCAAAAAATCAAAATAGTTATAAATTCAATTTAACTATAGAATTTATGTTCGAAGTAATTGTCCTATGCACATTAGCACTTATCTGGATTATCGTAGCAACAGTTCAAGATATTAAAATGCGGGAAGTAGCAAATTGGATAAATTTTTCTTTAATAATTTTTGCATTAGGATTCAGATTTTTTTATTCATTATTTGCAGAAGCAAGTTTTATGTTTTTTTATCAAGGATTAATTGGATTAGCAATTTTCTTCGCGCTCGGAAATATTTTTTATTATTCAAGAATGTTCGCAGGAGGAGATGCAAAATTATTAATCGCCCTCGGGGCAATACTTCCTTTTTCTGAAAGTTTTTTTTCAAACCTAAAGATTTTTGCATTATTCTTTTTTGTTTTCTTAATCGTCGGAGCAATATATGGATTAATTTGGAGCACAGTTTTAGTAATAAAGAATTTCAAAGAATTCAAAAAACAATTTTTAAATCACCACATTAAATATAAAAATAAAATATACCTTGTAATGTTTTTTGGAATTCTTTGCATGTTCTTAGGATTTATAGAAACCCTCTTTTTTTTAACAGGAGTATTAATTTTCATTCTCCCCTACTTCTATATTTATGCAAAGGCAATTGACGAGGCATGTATGGTTAAAAAAATAAAAACAAAAGACCTTAGAGAAGGAGATTGGTTATACAAAAACACAAAAATAAAAAATAAAATAATAAAAGCAAATTGGGATGGTTTAACAAAAGAGCAAATCAAACTAATCCAAAAATACAAAAAGCAAATTAAAATTAAACAAGGAATTCCCTTTGTTCCAGTTTTCTTAATTAGTTTTGCAATTTTAATAACACTTTATTTTTTAGAATTCTCTTTCTCTTTTTTCTAAGGTATTCTTTCTTTTAACCAGGTATTCTTTTCATTAATCTCCGGTTCTGGTTCTTTCTTAACTTCGTCTATTTGAATTGGTTTATCACCAACCTCAATAATCTCAAGGTCTTTTTTTAGTTCAGCAAGTTCTTCAGGAGTAGATTGTTTTTTAGGAGATTGCAAAGTTTCATTATCATAAACAGGGAGAACATTAATTATTTCATGCCCAAACATATTTGCAGGTTCAATAATAACATCTTTAGCACCAAACTTTTGTTTTAATCTCCCGCCAATCTCCCCCGCCAATTCCAAGGATTCTTTAGGAAGTTCAGGAGTTGTTTTAATGTGCTCCTTTGGGATAATAATTGTATGTCCTTTTGAAATAGGATTTAATTCTAAGATTGCAATTGCTTTTTCATTTTCTCCAATTTTGGTAGAAGGAATTTCTCCGAAAACAATTGAGCAAAAAATACACTTCCCCCCTGTTTCTTCAGAACCCTCATCAGCCTTAATGAATTTATTTTGAATTAAAAATTGTTCCAACTGTTCTGCATTCATTGACTCAATTTGAGAAATAGCCGCAGATTTTTTATCCTCTGGAAAAGTAGAATCAATCTGAGAAATAAGTTGTTCTTTGATTGTTTTAATTTGTTCTTCAGGTAGCATTTTACCCGAAAGCCCTTCGCATATCAATTATTTGCGATGAATTAACATTTTCAACTTTTCCCAAATCCCCATTAACTCCTTCAACATCTCCAGAATCTTCATCAAGAGCAAAAGTTGCAATAACTGCCTTTAAACCAAATGCAACATCCTCTTCTTCAAAAGTCACATTCTTTCCTTGTTTGTTTTCAATAACTTTCTTAGAGTTTTCTTTAATCTCTTCCAAATCTATCTCTGGAGAAGTCGGCATCATTTTAATTTTAATTCCCACTGTTCCCATTTTATTTATTTTCCATTTGTTTATTTAATAAGATTACTTCACCGCCAGATTTTTTTATTTTTTCAATCGCAGTTTTTGAAGCTTCTCTACAAGTTATAATTAATTTATTTTTTACTTCTCCAGTTCCAAGAATCTTGTAGCCCGCTAAATTAATTTCATAATTATCACCTTTCTGGCTCCCATAATTTTCTAAACTCAACTCAATATCCCTCAAATTAATTCTTAATCGTTTATCTCTTTTTGTTCCAATACTTGTAATCCCTTTTTTACCGAAATACCCATGCCCATATTTTTTATTAACTAATGTTTTTTTATGATCTGCTCTTTTTCCACTTCCAGACATTCCAACACCGCCTCTATGTCCAGAACCTTTTCGTTTTTTACGCGCCCCACCTCCATGAGTGCCCATGTTTTTTCCATGCGATCGCGATTCTTTTTTTCTTTTTTTAGTTTGTATCATTTTGATATTACCATCCCCCCCATATAATCTTGACTGAAAACTTCAATTCCCTTATGAAGTATTTTCTCATGACCCAAAAATCTTTTGATGTCTCCATCAATTTTATTTGTGTATCTCCAATCTCCGTCGCTTAATTCTTCCGGACCCCTGTAAGGTAGGTCTTCATTAGTCAATGCCAAAGCTTTTTTTAAGAAGCCAAAAGTTTGTTTTGCAAATTCTACATCTTCTTGAAAATCTGGCAACATCCCTCCTGAATAAGTCATAGTCCAAATAGTTTCTCCCTCTTTACCCAACCTAATTTCTTCCATTCCAGGTGCTTGGAAAAATCCAACATAACTATCTCTGTAATAAAGTCCATCTTCTTCAAATTCAAGTTCTTTGTGTCTGGGCCTTTCGGGCTTAATTTCTATACTATTTTGGGAAGCATAAGTTGCTTTTTTTGCTGTAACCAAAAATTTAGATAATTTGCTTAAGTCTATCATTACAGCATCCTCTCAATTAATTTATTTATTTCTTTCCCCTGATTCCCTAAAACTCCCTTCTTTACACCAAAATGTTTTTTTGCATCAATTCCTCCTCTTGGGGGATGTAGTCTAAAAAATGGTTTCAAGTTTCCTTTAATATCTTTTTTACCCCTGGTACCAACAAGTTTTTTGTAAGTAGCATCATCAATTTCTCCAAAGGCAATAAAATCTTTGACTTTCTTAACCATCCCCATTTGAGCATCATTGGGTTTATCGAATACAACACAAACATATTTTTTTCTAAGTCTAAGTCTTTCCAAAGTTTCTTTTACTTTGCTTTTCAATCCAATTTGCCCCTTAATTCGTATGACTGCTATCATTTGAAGTATTCCTCCCACATCCTATCTCGTCCAATAAAAGGGGCTGTGCTTCTAATCTCAGCATAGGGATCTTCTCTAAACTTTCCATCGTTTTCAAATAATATTAACATTCCAATATGGTTTAAAGCATGTATGCCCATTCTCAAACGGTTCGGATCACCTCTAGAGATAAAAACCCCAGACCTATATTCCTGAGCATCTGGCCCTAATCTTTCTTGATTTAATTTTCCATGGTGGTGGTAGATAACTCTTACTTCCTTCCCGCCCCTTCTGAACTCAATGGTTTCTCCAGGTACAGCTCCATTTAAATCGTCCAGGCGTTCTACTATTATCATTTGCCCCCCCCCACATTAGTTTTCTCCAATGCATCCATAACTGCTTTAATTGTATTAAATGTTGTTCGTGTTCTCCCAAAAGTTTTTGAATAAATATCTTTAATCCCCGCCATCTTTAAAATTTTCTTAATCTCGTCGCCAACAACTAAGCCAGTCCCTTGTGGTGCAGGCATTAATTTAATTCTAACGCTTCCAGATTTTCCTGTTACTTCAAATGGAACAGTATGAAGTTCTGAACAAGCGCAATCAAATGCAGCACAGCCTCGACGGATTTTAATTAGATTTAATTTTGCTTTCCGCGTAGCTTTATCTCTTGCAGGTAATGTTTCTTTTGACCTTCCAACACCCACACCCACATGTCCGTTTTCATCACCTACAACAGCCATTGCAGCAAAAGTAGGAACATTCCCTTCCTTTGTTTTTCTTTGAGTTTGTCTCCAAGCTCGTCTCTTTCCCCCACCAAATTTACCTTTTGATTGTCCGATAGACAACAAGTCAGATTTAACATGAAGGATTTTATCAACTATCTCTGGTTCAAGAATCTTTCTTCCACCATCCAAAATTTCATCTATATTTTTAATCTCTCCATTTTTAGCTTCTTGCCCAAGTTTTGTCTTGGGTTCCCACGCCGCGACAATTTCTTCAGTAGTAGGACCAAATCTTCTCCTCTTCCCTTTATCCTCTGGCTTTTCTTTTAACTTTTCCCCATTTTCTTTTTTCACTTCTTCAAGTTCTTTTAGTTCTTGCTCATTCAAAACTTCCTCGGGATTTTCTGCATACTCGTCGCTTGTTTTTTCTTTAATTTCTTCCATTTTATTTTAAAATATTTTTTTTAATTTCATCAAATTTAATTTTATTTTTCAAGTGCTCTCCAGTAATTCTCTCTTCGCTTGGAATTGTTTCTTCTTTGCAACTAATTTCTAAACCAGCATCGATTAATCCCTTAATAAAAGCATAGGGTTTTGATTTATGCAGTGTCCGAATCATTCCAAGATCTACAACAGGTGGATTTAATTTCTCACTAATAATTTTTTTACCTGTTAATAGTCCCGTTAGATAAGAAGCAGTAATAGATTTTAATCCTCCTTGTGCTTCTACAGGCCAACCATATTTCAGTAAACCTTTTGAATTCACACAGAATTCAATTTTATCTTGTGCAGCATTGCTTGTAATATACTGAACAATTAAATATTTATTTGTTTTTCTAAAAACAACTCTGGGTTTCCCGCCCTTTAACAGATTTATCCGATTTTTATAATCTGTTTTTTGTTCCTTTCGTCTTCGCTTTACTGTTTTGAATATGTTTTTCCCCATTTTATTTTTCTAATCCTCCAATATATTCTCTTAAATGAGCCTTACTTCTAAACTTTTTGTTTCTTATCTTTTTTCTAATTTCTTTAACTTCTTCTTTAGAAACTTCTCCTCGGTCTTTCATACTCTTTGCATAGCTTCTCTGTTTTCTTACAATCTTAACGTAGTCTTGTTTTCTTTTATTAACCTTTTTCTTTATCTTTCCTGGGCCTCTTGCTCTTTTTCTTTTAACAACCTTTTTCCGCCCCTCAATATCTTTAATTTTAATTGCCCCATCTTTATGTAAATCTCTAATATCTTGTTTTGTAATGGCCTCCTTTATATCTTCTAACCTCGCTTTTACAAAAACAATTCTTTCTTTTCCAACATTTAATGTTCTTGCTGTTAATTCTTTTTTTGTTCTAAGGTTCATTCTTTCTTAGCCTCCGTTTTCATATCTTTTGATTTTTTATCTTCCTTCTTTACTTCTACTTTCTTTTCCTTTTTAGGAATTTTTTTATTCTTTTCTACAAAACTCTTAATATTCATATTATGTAATTCAATTTTACGTCCAGCAATGGGTGATTCTGCTCGGGACATTTCTCTTGCAATTTCAAGTTTTTTTCTCTTTCCAATATTTCCTACAATCAAAAAATCTTTTTGATGAGCCTTCGCTAAATCTTTAACATTCATAATCATAATTTTATCTCTTCTCTCAGATTGTTTATATCCCACACTAACAACCGCCGGTTTTCCTTTTCTTTTTTCTCTCATTTTATTATCTCTTCCAGTGGGTCTCCTCCAAATTTGTTTTTTCTTTCTACCTTTTCCCAATTTAGAATATTTATGCCATGTCCTTCGCAAAAAATTTGGTTTCTTTTTTTTCATTTTACATTTCTACCCCTGCCTTGCCGGTTATAAAAATTCCATCTTGGAAAACCCTTCTATCTCGCGAAGTAACTCTAGTCGATTTTTCAAAATTTGCAGCAGCTTGTCCTGCAAGCTCCTTGTCCATAGACTTAATTGTAATCGAATCTTTTGTTGATTCAATTACAACACCTTCGGGAATTCTAGCTTCTCGAGGAATTTTCTCTCCAAGAAAGTTTTTAATAACAGCTTTGTTTTTTTGAATATCGACAATCATCGGGAAGTGGCTTGATACAATTTTCAAATTGTATTCAAACTTTTTTTGAACTCCCTGAATCAGATTTTTAACATGTGAGGCTATTGTGTTCATCATTTTTTTCTCATTTTTTGTTGCTTTTTTATTTCCAATAATTATTTCTTTACCTTCTAATTTGAATTCAAGTTTTCCCAAATTAAATTTCTTTTTTAATTCTCCTTCCTTACCTTTCACAGTAATTTTGGGGCCTTCTATGTTAACTTCCACTCCCTCAGGGATTTCAATTTTTTGATATAATTCTTTTTTCATTTTAGTAAAAATATGCAACTAAGCATCCTCCGATATTTTGTTCTTGAGCTTCTTCATGAGTCATTAAACCTTTGTTTGTTGAAACAACTACTGTCCCAAAGTTTCTCGAAGGTAAATATCTTCTTCTATATTTTTCAATTTGTTCTTTGTTAACTGTAAACCTTGGTTTAATTGATTTACAATCCATTAAGTCACCAATTACCACCGTCAAAGATTTATCTTTACCATCAATTTTATATCTTTTAATTGCGCCCTTAGATTTCATAATCTTCAAAACTTCAATTAATAAATTTGAAATTCTATTAATTTTTACATTTTCTTTCTTAGCTCGTTGAGCATTTCGAATCATATTCAATCCATCGGCAACTACATCGTGTGACATTTTGTAAAATCCTCCTGGTTTTGTACTCTTGAAATTTTAATTTTCATTTTAACTATATTTTTTGAAGCCGATTTCTTCAGCGATTTCTCTGAAGCAGTGTCGGCATAAATTTAATCCATATGATTTAATGTGCCCCCCGAAACGACCGCACCTTTCGCATTTCTGAGCAGCAATACCCGTCTTTCTTTCTTTGGGTTTATTATGTTTCAAAAACTTTGCTTTGATAACCTGTTTTGCATTCAATTGCTTCATAAAGTTATTCCAATCACTTGCTGCCATCTTATTTAAATGCTACCTGGAAATTCTCTTCCATAAATTTAATTATTTCTTCTTTCCTAATTTTTTGCCGTGCAGGTATCCTGCCCCGATTAACTTTTTTCAATTTAACCCTTCTTCCGGTTCTTTTGAAAACAACAGTAACATCTAATCCCCGAATTCCAATATCTCTATGATATTCAACCCCTGGAATTTCAATGTATTCTCGAATCCCAAATGAAAAATTATTCTCGCTGATTTGTTTTTTCTTCAACTGGTTATCTATTGCTGCAAGCATTCTTTTTAATATTTCTTTATATCCTTTTCTTATTGTAACAACTCCGCCAATCTCCAAACCAGGTCTAACCCCCAATGTTGGAATTCTTTTCTTAGCCTTGGTTTTCATGATTTTTCTTTTCGTTAGTATTTCTAACAATTTAAGTCCTTTTTCTAAATCATCTCCAACCCCACTAACACTTAGGACAACTTTTTCAATTTTTACTTTTCTCATTAAATTTTGTTTCATTGGAGTTTCAATTTTTTGTTTTTCTTTATTTTCCATTTTATCTCGTGCTCTTTAGGGTATCAACCACCATAAGATGTTTAATTAAAACATTAATTTCCTCTTCACCCATTTTTACCGTAGCCATTTTTCTTTCTGGTTTTATTTTTTCAATAACTCCTGTTTTACCAGAGTGTTTCCCCGCGAAGATAAAGACATTTGATTTTTCTTTTAACTCCAAACAACCACTAACCTTATTGTCTTTAAAATCAATTAATACTGAATCATTTGTTTTGCATTTAAGATTAGATAAATAATTTCTTCCGTCACTTAAATTTAATTGTGTTTTCTTCCCCCTTAAAATTTTCTTATCTGTAACTTTCGCAATTTTTTTCATTGATTCAGATTCTTTAATTTCACTTAACATAAATTTACCTTTTTCATTTAATTTTAATATGTAATATTTTTTCATTGGAATAATCGCAAGAGTATCAAATAAGACAATTGCTTGTCTTTCATCTTTTATCGGTTTATTATTCAAGAGAAGATTATTCAAATGAATCGCCTTTTTCACTTCTCTTCTGTTTTGCGCAAGTCCAAGCATATCTCTCATTGCAATTAAAACTGGAATTCCTTTTTCTAGATGTGAACTTGGCCTAACAATAAATGTTGTTCCCTTTCTATGTATCGACCAATTCTTTGGAACCTTATGTCTTTTCATATGTTTTTTCATTTTTTACTTGTGCCCTTTAGGGTATTCTCCTTGCTTTCTTTTAATTCTTTTTTATTTTCTTTCTTTTTACTTGATTGTCTATCTGTCATCTCAACTATTTGTAAATTTGAATTTCTCATCGGAACATTAACTTTTGAGCCATCGTTTTTCTTTGCTTGCAATCCTTCAACATAAATTTTTCCTAATTTAAGTTTTACTTCTAAAACCTTTCCTTGTTTCCCTTTAAATTTTCCTCGCATAATTTTAACTTTGTCCCCTTTTTTCAAAACAATATTTCTTTTCCCAACTTTCTCTCGAAGTTTTTTATCTAAATTAACCCTTACAAAGTTCTTTCTCAAATGAAGTGGGGCATTAGCTACAAACTTCTTCTGTCTCCGGGGCTGTTTACTTGCTTTCCATGATTTTGAAAATTTGTTTTTCATTTTAATAAACCACCGAAGCAATTTTCGCAACTTGCGGCCATCGCTCTGAAACCTCCCTTGCAATTGGTCCCTTAATTTGAGTTCCTTTTGGATTTCCTTTTTCATCTTTTAAAATAGCAA
>CAZRXO010000006.1:0-31374 GCA_964604105.1 Candidatus Woesearchaeota archaeon
ACGACTTTGATTTTTTGCCTTCGGCATCGTTGCACTAAAAATCAATCCTAACGGAAAGTTGAACAGGGGATAAAGAGGAATTTCTTGCAGAAATTCCCCAAATTCTTCTTCCAGCTCGAGCCTGTGAGGTTCCGCTCCAGTCTCGAGGTCAGAAGAACTTTCCTTAATCGCGATGTTATGTGCAATAAAAAATATCTCTCAATAAGTTACCCAATAATACTAACTCTAAATCCTGCTTCGCTTGGATTTTCCGTTGGAGAATATAATTAATAAGGAAGGATTTTCACATCGATGTTTAACTGATCTCAATGCCGTGAGAATTGTTTTTGGATTAATAGATTTCTTAGCAGAACATTCTGGAAAGGCCGAATGTGGAGCTATCATTTTGAGCGAAGAAAGCAATTAAATTTATTTTTTCTCTTCTACCTTAGGAATCTTAACACCCAATTCCTCAAGTCTTTTCAAGTGCGCTTGCATAACTCTCTCAACATTCTGAATCATCTTAAACAATTCATTTCTTTCAGCAACCAAAGTATTCAAAGCACCTTGATGAAATCCAATTTCCATTTCCGGAGACATTTGTGGTTGTTCGTTTTCTGTTTTAGCACCACCACTCAAGGCTTTTTCTAAATTGTCTGTATTTATTTTTGTCATAAAATTATTTAGAAAGTTAGTTTAAGTATTTATCTATATGCAATAGTTGAACAAACATTGTGAAAGTTTTTTTCATTATTACTAATAACCATAAATTTTATTTCCTCTTACTAATCCAATTATAAGCACTTTTCGCTGCAATCGCACCTTGCCCCGAAGCCACAACAACTTGTTTCAATTTTTGATTCGTAACATCCCCTGCAGCATAAATTCCCTTCACAGAAGTTTCCATATTTTCATTAACAATAATTTCTTTGTCTTTATTCAACTTTAAACTCAAACCCTCTCTGAAATTAGTAATAGGAATAGCTCCAATTTCCACAAAAACACCATCGACATCGAAGTCTTTTTCTTTTTCATCAATTAATATTTTTATTTGTTCAACTTTCTCTTTACCCAAAATTTCTTTAGAGATTGCATTGTAAATAATTTCAACATTTTTCTTTTCTTTTAATCTTTCTAAATTAACTTTTTCACATCTTAATTCCTCCCCACGATAAAAAACATAAACTTTTTTTGCAGTATCTGATAAAGCTAAAGCCGAATTAGCTGCACAATTACTTCCCCCCACCACCCCAACAACTTTATCTTTAAAGAAAAACCCGTCGCACGTCACACAATAACTAACGCCTTTACCAACCAATTCTTCCTCGCCCTTAATATTTAATTTTCTTCTTTCTGCTCCTGTTGTAATAATCACAGATTTACACTCAATTTTA
This sequence comes from Candidatus Woesearchaeota archaeon, assembly GCA_964604105.1. GTDB lineage: Archaea > Nanobdellota > Nanobdellia > Pacearchaeales > GW2011-AR1 > CAYZVU01. The sequence continues at coordinate 1,374 of CAZRXO010000006.1, forward strand.
TTTTTCACAGTTTTAACTAAAAAACCATTTTTAGATTTTGAAATTTGTTCAACACTATCCATAAAAAAATCAACATCATATTTTTTTACTTGTGCATAAATCTTCACCATCAATTGCGTGCCTGTTCCTTCAAACCCCGGCCAGTTCTCGAGCATTAAAATTTTACTTGTTGCCCCACCAATATCTTTGGAAACCACAGCTGTTTTCAAACCACTTCGCACAGCATAAATCGCAGCAGTCAAACCTGCTGGCCCTGCACCGATAATTATTAGGTCGTATCCTTTGGTGTTTGTCATAAAATAAAAAAGAAGATGGAGTTTTTAAGTTTTTATGATGATTTTAAAACAATAACTTCAAAACCTTTTTCTTTAAATTTTGAAATAGTTTCTTTATATAATTCCCTGTACCATCTTCCATAACCATCTCCATCGTCTTCCCACCCTTCTAGCCCTAAATATTTCCCTGTCCCAATATGTTTAGTATATAATTTAGTAACCCCCTTCTCTTTTAATTTTTTTAGAACCCTCTCTTGTGAGGGTATACCTTCACCGATAATTGTTAAAATAGGGACAAGTTTCCCTTCAATATTTTGATAAATTTCAAACCCTTCATCCCCTCCTTGATAATTTGTCCAACCATCCTCAACTCTAAAAATATAATAATCCGATTCTGTAGCAATATTATTAGCTTGTTCTAAGAATTCCAAATCTTTTTCTAATGCTCCTTCTTGTTCTTGAGATAAAACACCTTGGCCTTTTGGTTTATTTAATGTTGTCTTTACATTATTATAAAATTCAGGAGCCTCTAATAAAAATCTAGCTAATTCCTTCTTTTTTGAATAATCAAATAATGTCATAAAACTCTTTTCTCAAGGAATCTTTATAACAATTTCTATACTCCAAAATATTCATTCAAAAACATTTTCATTTGACTCACTTCGTTCGTGATAATACCTCTCTCGAAATCGGCTTCGCCAGATTTCTTCGATAATAAATTTATTAATCACAAAAGTAAACTTCCACACCATTTGATCAATCATTGCTAAATTTTTTTCTAGATAATTGTAATTCTTAACGAAGAGATTCGCCTGCAATCTTTGAGTCACCAATTCAAACTTGCTTAGCAAGTTTGCAAAACTTTATAATTCTCTTCTACATTATATTATCATGAAACCCCAAATAATCTCCTCACTAAAAAAAGCAGGAATAAAACTTCCAGAAAAACAAATAAAATCCTTAATAGAGATTCCGCCATCAACAGAAATGGGAGACTTTGCATTCCCGTGTTTTATTCTCGCGAAAGAAATGAAGAAAAATCCAAATCAAATTGCAGAAGAGTTAGCAAAGAAAATAAAATCAAAAGAATTTGAAAAAGTAGAATCAAAAGGCCCCTACATAAATTTTTTTGTAAACAGAATTACCCTCGCTGAAAACTTAATTAAGGAGATAAAAAAACAAGGAGATAAATTCGGAAGTTCAAAGGAAACAAATAAAACAGTAATGTTTGAATTCTCGCAACCAAACACACACAAAGCATTTCACGTCGGGCATATTCGTGGGACTTCCTTAGGAGAATCATTATCAAGAATCTATGAATTTTCAGGAAACAAAGTCATCAGAGCAAATTATTCAGGAGACACAGGAATGCATATTGCAAAATGGATTTGGTGCTATCAAAAATATCATGCAAAAGAAAAACTAAAAGACGACGAAGCATGGATTGCCTCAATTTACGTCGATGCAGTAAGAAGATTAAAAGAAAATGAAACCCTTCAAGAAGAAGTAAAGAAGATAAATAAAAAAATAGATGAAAGATCAGATAAAAAAATAAATGAGCTTTGGGAAAAAACAAGAAAACTCTCAATTGATTCTTGGAAGAAAATTTACAAAGAATTAAACACAAAGTTTGACAAACATTATTTTGAAGGAACAATAGAACAAAAAGGAAAAGCAATTGCTAAAGAATTATTAAATAAGAAAATAGCAGAAATAAGTGATAGTGCAACAATCGTTGATTTGAAAAAGTTTGATATGGGTGTTTGGGTTGTTCTCAGAAGCGACGGGACTGTTCTTTATTCTGCAAAAGATTTAGCATTAGCAGAACAAAAATACAAAGATTACCCCAAATTAAGTTCATCTTTTGTTTTAATTGCTTATGAACAAGATTTTTATTTCAGACAATTAGAAAAGATCCTTGAATTAATAAACTTCAAACATGCTAAAGATTATCATCACATATCTTTTGGAATGGTAAGACTTCCGACAGGGAAAATGTCTTCGAGGACAGGGGATAATATTCTTTATTCTGATTTTATGAAAGATATAACTGATTTTGCAAAAAAGAGAATTAAAAAAACCATGCCTGCTATTTCTCAAAAAGAATTAGATAACAAAGCAGAAAAAATTTCAATTGCTGCAATAAAATATTCAATGTTAAAGCAAAGTCCAAATAAAAATATTGTTTTCAAAAAAGAGGATGCACTTTCTTTCGAAGGCGACACAGGACCTTACATTCAATATAGTTATGTAAGAGCAAGTTCAATTCTAAGAAAAGTAAAATCACAAAAAGAAAAAACAAAAATAAGAAAATTAGAACAAAAAGAAATAGAATTAATCAAAAAACTTTCAGAATTTCAAGACATTGTGCAAAAAGCCTACACAACTCTAAACCCGTCGCTGATTGCAAATTATTCTTATCAACTCGCGCAAACATTCAATGAATTTTATCACACTTGTCCTGTAATGAATTCTGAAAAACAAAACTTCCGTATTGAATTAGTAGATTCTTTTAGACAAGTTTTGAAAAACAGTTTGGGGTTGTTGGGGATTGATGTTTTGGAAAGGATGTGATTAATTCCAAAGGGGATTTATATTGAAATATTTGTGCGCTTTAAGGAGCAAATCTATCCCCGTTTTATAAGTGGATTGATCTCTTCTTTTTAATTCTTCAAATGTCTCCAAGGATTTTTTTAACAAGCCCATATCTTTTAACTGAAGCAGTTCTGCATACTGATGAATAAACATTCCTGGATTTACACTTTCTAACTTCTGAGCTACATGATAAAAAGTATCATAAACTGATAAATCTTTTATCTTTTTGAGAAATTTTTTTTCTTTTTTTAAGCCGTAGATATTCATATAGGGCAATTTACTATTCCAATTAGGAATTATATTTAATTCAGAATAAACTGAGGAGATAGAGGCCACACATTCTTTGTAGGCAATTTCATTAATATATCTGAGTTGATTAAAACTAATTTCCACTAGCCCCATACTAATAATTCTAGATTTTAATTCCATAAGCTTATCTTGGAGAAAGAGATAAATATTATTTTCTTCATAATCTAATTCAATGTCCCCCAATTTATTTAATGGGGTTCTATCTATTTTTTTCACAAGATTTGTCAGAACACCCTCGACAACCAAGTCTCTTAGGTTTCTTTTAATTGTCCGTTCGTTCATTTTTAATATTTTTGGAGAGAATGTGATTTAAGATCAATCTTTCCACAAATCCAATAAATTTTCCAAGTCTCCAAGAATTTGTGTTTTACCATCAACATCTCTCTTAGAATAAATTTCTCTTATTTCTTCAAAATACGGATTTATCACTCCACCCCATCCAGCCTCAAGCTTTTCTTTTCTAATTTAGCCAGGAGTTTTTTCATAAGGAGTATCTTTAAAATATTTCTGCACAAAAGATAATTCATTAGGCATATCAAATCCTTCATAGATTCCATTTAGCACTTTCAAAGGAAAATTATTGTCATTCATTATAACATTAAATGTGCTGGGGCTGACTCCCACTTTCTTTGCAACACTTCTAAAAGAAATTCCATTAACTTCAAAGTATACTCTAAGATTAGATATCTCTTTCTCAGGTAATTTTAATTTATTTTGTTTCATCTTATCTCTAAAAACTTAAGTAGACCTAAAGCCATCTTTCCCCCTAACTGCTCTCAAAACTTCCTTTGCTCGCCATCCTAAATATTTAATTCTACCAATAATCTCTTCTCTAAATCCATCATAAATTATTTCTCTAAAAACACTAGGCATTTTTGGGAGATTGTCTAAAATAAGATTAGCATCCTCCAACCACGGAGTTATTCTAAGTTGCTGTTCTAAATTTAATGGTCTTTCTTTAGGAAACCTTTCCCTTACTTTTTTAAGGTCTAAATATAATTTATTCATATACTTTTTTCTCTCATGCTCAGACATAATATCTTCTGGCAATTCTAAATATCTTCTATAATCACAATATGCATTTTGAAAAAAATCTTCTCTAGAATCAGGATTTCCTTCAAAGTTCGAAGAGTTCTTCATAAAATCTGTAATTTTGTTAATAACTCTAAGATAATCCCAAAAATTATCTTTATTTACATAGTTCAGTTTCCCATCTTTATCATAAATGTTTCCGTCTTTATCTTTCTTTATCATTTTCTATCTCCAGAATTCTAAGGCGATTCCAAACCATCACCTAATTCTATTTTCTTAAATGAATATATAAAACATTGTGGCATACCACAACACCATAAAATATAAATACTCTACGAGCCAATTAATAATATGAACCTAAAAGAACTATCTCACATAGGACTAACACAAGGGCAAATAAAAGTTTACTCCGCCATCCTAAATATTGGAACAGCCTCGGTAAATCAAATCCATGAGAAAACAGGACTAGAGCGAAGAGCAATCTATGACATAATAAACAAACTTATAGAAAAAGGTTTGATAACCTACACAACTGAAAAAAAGAAAAGAACATACAAATGTGCGCCACCAAATAAACTCCAAGAAAAGATAAATGAGAAAAAACAAGAACTTGAAAACTTTGAAAAAATAATTCCAGAGATAAATAAACTTTACAATTCAAAAAAAGAAGAAATAAGTTTAGAAGTTTACAGAGGCGAAGAAGGAATAAAAACTCTTTTCGAAGACATGCTCAACTATAAAGAAAACAGATTCCTAGGTAGACGATGGTATGTCTTAGAACAAATGCCTCTCTTTTGGATTCACTATAATAGACGAAGAATAAAAGATAAAGTAACATGGTACAACCTTTCTCTTCACGACGCGCCAAAATTCCCTAAAGAAGAATTTATGAAAGTAAAAGTTCTTCCAGAAGAATTCTCTGGAAGCCCGTCGATAATATGGATCTTCGGAAATAAAGTTGCCCACGTTAACTGGGGGGAGAATTTATTTGCATTTGTAATGGAAAGCAAAGAAATCGCAGACAACTACAAAAAATATCATAAGTATCTATGGGACAAAGTTGCAAAATAATTATCCCCTCAAACTATCAAACCATTTTTCCATGGCATCTAATTGAATATCTACAAAATTATGTTGTCTAGTTTTTAGTGTTAATTCTGGACCTCGAGATTCCCAATTAAAAAGGTGGAGCTCTCCAAAATATCCTGCATCTTTAACTCCCTTAAAATAAGCCTGCATAAAATCAATGTCATATCCTTTCCCTCTTAATGTTTCATATGTTTCTGATTTAAATTTTTCTAACCAATTCCTATTATGCCCCCCAGATTTTAAATGAATATCTCTTGGAGGGCAATCAATTACATCAGAAATAAATTCTTCATGTTTTTGTTCATCTTTTTCTCCCTTTACTTGTTGTGTTCTATGATTTTCATATATTGGGTGCCCTTCAACAAATATCCCTTCTCTTTCATCATAAACAAGATTTAATTGTACTTTAGCAGTTTTTCTATCTTCAACATTTCTTAGATAAATATCTCCCACAACAAAAGTCATATCATGTTTCCCTAAATGATAATCTGCGGGGTAGTCTGGCATAAAAGGAACACTATTCAAAATTTTTCTAAACATTTCTTTTCCATCAAAACCTTCAATCTTTAAATCTAACTCGCACATAAAATAAAATAACTTTTTCTATTTATATTAATTGTTATACTTAAAAATACAAATCAAAACTCTTTTAAACCCATTTCTCTTCTATAAATTATATTAAAAAGAGGAGGTAAATATAATGGCAAAACAAAGATCTGGCGGCAGTGTACTTGGATTTGTTGCTTGGTTTACAGGAGTTGTAGTTTCATTGGCAGTAGCTTTCGGGCTTATCAACGGAACTTTAAGATTACCTGAATGGCTTGGTGGAGCAACATCTGTAGGAATGTGGCTTGTTTGGGCTGTCGGTTGGATAGTTCTTGTAACAACTTTAGTCGGCGCTATTCTAGCACTACTTAAACGATAGACATCCTTTTTTATTTTTATTTTTTTAATCTTTTTTTAATTTAGTTTTTTCTTTAACTCGCTGTCGCGAGAATAATAATAACTTCAAATCTGGTTTCGCCAAGATTTTTCGTCAAGAAGTATAATTATCTAAGATAAGTTTCATATAATTTAATCCACTATTACTCAATTTTTTCTTAACAAATCTCCCAGCGAGAAATCCGAAGGAGCCAATGCAATTTCGAGCCATCAATCGACGAACTTTAGGGAAGAGCAATTATTATAAACCAAACTCCATTCCAAAAAAGATGCAAGAAATATATTTTGAAACATATGGTTGCACAGCAAATTATAATTCAACAGAAATTATGAAAGGATTAGTTCAGCAAGCAGGATTAAACATAACTCAAGATGAAAAGTTCGCAGATTTAATTATAATAAATTCGTGTATTGTAAAAGAACCAACAGAAGAAAAAATTCGAAGAAAAGTCTCAGACCTTCTCAAAAAGAAAAACAAAATAATTCTCGCAGGTTGCATGCCAAGAATAAACAGACAAAAACTCCAAGAACCAAACCTTTACTTATTAGATACAAGTCATGTAAAAGATATCACTAAATTAATTCAGGATATTGAATCAAACCAATATGACGAAGACAAATATCTCAAACCAAGAAGAGAAGTAAAACTTCAGCAACCAAAAGTTGCAAAAGAAAAAACAATCGGAATCACGCAAATCTCCGAGGGTTGTCAAGGCCAATGCACTTATTGCATCGTGAGATTAGCAAAAGGGGATTTATTTTCTTACCCCCAAGAAGAAATTATAGAATCAATAAAACAAGATTTGAATTCTGGAGCAAAAGAAATTTACATAACTTCTCAAGATTGCGCAGCTTACAACAACGACAATGGAAAACATTCTCTTCCAAAACTTCTAAAAGAAATTTTAAAAATCAAAAAGAAATTCTTTCTCAGAGTAGGAATGATGAATCCAAATAATGTTCTCCCAATTCTAAAACCATTAATTGAAGTTTACAAAGACCCAAAGATGTATAAGTTCCTCCATATTCCAATTCAATCAGGCTCAGATAAAATCCTCGAGGAGATGAAAAGAAAATACAAATCAAAAGAGATTTTGGAAATTGTAAAAGCATTTAGAAAAGAATTTCCAGATATTCATATTTCAACAGACATTATTGCAGGTTATCCAGAAGAAACAGAGGAGGATTGGAAACAAACTTTAGAAATCTTCCATGAAATGCAACCAGAGACAATTAACCCGAGTAGGTTTTACCCTCGACAAAAAACACCTGCTTCGCGATTACGACAACTTCCGCCAGAGATAATCACCGCCCGAACAACACAACTTTCAAAACTTCATAAACAAATGTGCAATGAAAATCAAAAAAAATTTCTCAACATAGAACACGAAGTCCTAGTAAACTCCAAAGGTTTTGAAAATACTTACATGGCGCGAGATAAAAACTACAGACTTTTCGCTGTTCAATCTCGAGATAAAAATATTTTAGGAAAAAAAGTTAAGGTAAAAGTTAAGATGGTTAGTAGTCATTATTTGATTAGTGAGGTTGTTGACTAACGCTCTTTACTTTCATACCACTCTAAAATTTTCTCAGCCCTATTTCTATTATACCTTTGACCTATCACAGAATAAATATTCATAAAAATATTCAATGCAGTAAAGACTAAAAAACCAGACCTACTATCTTGAGATAAATATGCCAAGGCAGGTAACTCTGCAGGAATAAGACAAATAATATGCCCTACTTCAACAGATTTCAATTGAGATATAAGATATTTGATATCTTCTTTTTTTCTTCCTTTTAATCGAGAGTCTTGCCCTTTTGAGATCCAATGGCTTCCCCAAATAGGATTGTATTTAGAGAACAATTTCACACCCAAAGATTCATATAACCTTCCACTTTTTTCAAAAGATCTAATTTTAAAATAGCTTTCACTAACTCTTCTAGTCAAAGATTTATTTTTTATACTTTTTTCTTCATCTAATAAATTTACTCTTGTCATTATAAAACCCCCACAATAATTCATTTTTTAAATTCTCCTACTCTCCTAATTCCATGAAACTACCATTCAAAAACCGCATCCTCCTCGCACCAATGGAGGAAGTCAATGACATTGCTTTCAGACTTCTTTGCAAAAAAGCAGGTGCAGGAATAACTTTCACAGGAATGATGAATCCGCAAAATCCGCAACCAGTTGATTTAGATGATAAACCAGTTCTACAACTTTTTTGCACATCGCCAAAAGCCATTCCAGAGTTTATGAAAAAATACGACTCGAAAGTTTGTGCTTGGGATTTTAATCTTGGTTGTCCTGCAAAAACAGCAAGGAAAAATGGCTTCGGAGTTTTCCTTCATCACGACCTTGAAACAATCGAAATAATTCTAAAGACAATGCGAGAAAATACAAAAAAACCTTTACTCATTAAAATTCGTAAATCAAAATACACTATGAAAATTATTCAAATCGCAAACAAATATTGTGATGCTATTTGTATTCATCCTCGAACACAAGCCCAAGGTTACTCTGGGAAACCAGATTTAGACTTTGCAATTAATATAAAAAAATTCACCCAACTTCCTATGATATATTCTGGAAATGTCGACGATAAAAACTACAAAGAATTCCTCAAAATATTTGATTATGTAATGATAGGAAGAACAGCAATTGGCAATCCAAATATTTTTTCAAATTTTGTGGGAAAAGAAACAAACTTAAATTTTAATGATTATCTTGAACTAGCAAAAAATTACAAACTTCCATTTAGGCAATTAAAATTTCAAGCAATGTGTTTCAGCAAGGGAAAAAAGAACGCTAAGGAAATTAGAGAGGAAATTTTCAAGATTAAAACTCTGAAGGAATTAAAAGAATTTACTCGCAACAAGTTGCTCGAATAATTACTTCACATCCGTCGTTCCTCAGGATTTTCCGCCAAGAAATCTATTAATCAAAAAATAAACCTCACAACTCTTGAGACTAAGGCTCACCAGAGTCATCCCTTGGGGAAGGCACAAACAATCTTCGACGAAGTCAGTTCATTAACTAATTAATTTTCTTCTCGCGATAACGAACTAATTCTATCGCAACTATAAAATTAATAAAGATAAAAATAAAAAAATTTACCAACAATGTTTTCTCATTGCTAAAAACCAGAAAACAACTGTTGCAACCAAAAACCATCCCCAATGAATGCTGCGCACGAGATTCATCGCAGCAGGCCAGACTTGTATCAAAAACAAAATAAATGCCATAGCACTTAGTTTTGCAAAATACATTCCGCTGTGCCATCCACACATTTTTTTCGCAGGCACACTTTTTCTCGGCGCTGATTTCTTAGCTTTAGATTTCTTTTTTGCCATAATATATCACCAATTTAATTAATAGAATATATATTTTGGAGTATATAAATTTACCTTTCAACTATAGATAAAATGTTTGCAAACAATGAAATAAATAATCCAAAAAAACTAATAAACAAATCAAAATTTGTTATTTGTTCTATGTTAATCAAAAACGAGATAAAGTAAATTATTATAACAAAATTTATTATTTGCGCAAATACAGAAAATCCATCACTTACTCCCATCATTTTATTAAAAAGCCAAGAGATTTCTTATTATCCCAAAGATGAGCAAAGCAATTGCTATTCCTCCAAGAATCCAAACTAACCAATGATACCATCTCACTCTCTCTTTTTTTACCATAATTAATTTAGGAGAAAGAACTTTTTAAAAGTTTCTCGCCTTTTCACTAGGGGATTTTAGTTAAGAAGAAATTATTTTTTTCTTGAAGTTTTAGCAAGAGCAAATTCTACAAAGGTAGGAAATTCTCCTATCTCTTTTTCAAGGCGAGTTCCAGAATATACAATAAGTGTATTAGGGTATGTAAAACACCTATGCAAAAGCTGACCGCATATATTTTTACCTTCTTTATCTTGGTATACTTGGAAATTAATCTCCCCTGGACTAGACAAATCTTCCATAAAATATTTTTTCTTTTTTAGAAATTCAAAAAATGAATCCCATTCTTCTCTTGGAATTTTATAATGAGTTTCTACTTTATCCATCTTAATCTACAGAACTATTCTCTGAAGTCAATCACCTCAAAATATTTTTACTTAACAGCTTTCATCTCTTTCCAAGCCAAGTCAAACATTTGCTCTAATGCTGAAGCAAAGAATTCAGTATTAATCCAAACACCAACATCATAGTTAGGGTGGAATTTGTCGTCGTCCAATAACATAAACATAATCTGGTTAGAATCAATAATTACAAACCGGGCTTTAATTTTTTCCAAGTTTTTAATCTCTGCAACTTTTTTAAAATCTTTTGCAACTTTCATATTATTCTTATCAACAGGTGCAGCAATTCTAACTTTAACTCCTCGCTTCTTACATTTCTCCAGCGACGGCAACAAAGCCTCCATCTTTCTGTTCAAACCTTCTTTTGTTGTAACAATTGTAACAGTATGGTCTGCTTCACGAATCATCATGTCTAAATGATTATACAAGTTCTGTCGACCCCTCATACTACCAGATAAATCAGAAGGTTCAACAAATTTAATTCCTTGTGTAAAAATAGAAGTTAATTCTGTCAGAACATCATCACTTTTTAATCTCTCTAATCTTTTTGATCTCTCTTGAGCATCTTGCATTAAATTTTTCTTTACTCTTTCAACAACTTCTTCAGGTTTCAAAGCAACAAACTTAATTGGCTTTCCAAGTTTCATCACAATAAATCCTTTTTTCTCTAATGACTCAAGAATATCATAAGTTCTAGAACGAGGAACATCTGAAATATTTGATAATTCTCCTGCAGTAGAAGTGCCTCGAGATAACAAGGCAGTCCACACCTTCACTTCGTAAAGATTCAAATCAAATATTTTTCTTAATCTACTTAGGAACTCATCTTTAACAATCATATTATCACCAGTTTTTTTTTCTTTATAAAGTTTATTATGATAAAAGAGTAAACATAAGGGATTACTTATTGGTAGTTATAATCGCAATTATCCCTCTTTTATCTTTAATCTTGAAGTCAGTATTATTTTTAAATGTTTCCTTTGGTTCTTCCGAGGATATCTCGAATTTACTTGCATTTGTTCGCTCTGCAATAAAATCTTTTTGCTTTTCCAAAACCTTCACAAAATCATCGTCAGTAAAAATATAAAGTTCAATTTTATCTGTTTTTTCCAATCCCAATTTTCTTCTAAATGCTTGAATATTTCGCGACATTTCTCGAGCATAACCTTCAGCTTCTAACTCAGAATTCATCTTAGTATCAAGTTCAACAATCAATTCTTTGCTCTCTTCAAATTCAATTTTTTTAACATTTAATTGATTCTTAATCAATTCCTGCAATTCTTTATTCAGTTTCCCGTCGAATTTAACAATCGCTTTTGCCAACGGCCATTTCAAACCAATCTGTGCTTTATCACGAGCAGCCAAACCAAATTCAATAATTTTCAAAATAGTTTCAAATTCTTTTTCAAGTTTCTCGTCAATAAATTTCTTATCCGCCTTTGACCACGAACATAAATGAACAGATTCTTTCGTCTGCGATTTATCGCGGGCGACGGAGTCAGCTTTGCTGACATCCATTTCACTAAAATATTTTCTATACAAATCATCTGTAATAAAAGGACAAACAATTGAAAACATAATTAAAAAATCCTCAAGAACTTCTTCTAAAACATAAAGAACCTTTCCACCATCCTCGCTATTTGCTTTATCACGAACAAGCTTGACATAAATCCTCGACAAGTCCAAAAGCAAACCCTCCAATTCTTTAATTATCTCATCAGCCCTATATTCTTCCATTAACTTTGAAACTTTCTCAATTGTAGAATTCTTCCTCGACAACATAAACTTTTCTTCAATATCTAAATTCTCTTTATTTGGTTTAACAGTCTTTCTCAAATCAGAAATAAAATTGTGAAGATTAAAAAGAATATTTAAATTTCTTTGTTTGACTTTCAGTGATTCCCAACTAAAATTAAAATTCTCACCTGCAGTATTTTCAAACATGCAATATCTAAATCCGTCTGCACCTGCCTTCTCAATAACCTCGTCGGGCCCGATAATATTTCCTAAAGATTTTGACATTTTAGTGCCATGCCAATCCATTACCATTCCATGCATATAGCAAGTTTCAAAACTCTTTTTACCAAATGCAATTGTTGAGCAAATGTTTAGCATTGAAAACCAAAGTCGAACTTGTTCTGTTGCTTCTAAAACTAAATCAGCAGGAAAATATTTTTCAAAATCTTTTTTATTCGACGGATATCTCAAACAATTCCATCCCGCAGTCCCAGCATCAATCCAAACATCAAGAATATCTGGGTCACGAATCATAATTCCTCCTTGACATTTATCGCATTTCCATTTAATTTCATCAATCCACGGCTTATGCAAATTTTCAGGAATTTCTCCTGCTCTTTTTTTTAACTCTGCAACAGAACCAATAATTTCAATCTCACCGCAAACATCGCATTTCCACAACGGAAAAGGACAACCCCAATATCTTTGTCGCACAATACTATTATCTCGCAAATTCGAAGTCCAATGTTCATAGTTCGCTTTTCCAAATTTTGGAACCCATGTAACTTTTTGATTATCTTTAACCATCTTATCTACAATATCTTTAATCTTCAAAAACCATTGTTCAGTTGCTCTAAATACAACAGGCTTATGGCATCTCCAACAATGAGGATATTCATGTTCAACTTTTGTCGTCGCTAATAAGCTTCCAGTCTCTTTTAAAATTTCAATAAATTTCTTATCATCTTTTTTAGCTTTCATTCCAGTAAACTTTTCTAAGTTTTCCATTCCTCCTTGTTCATTTAATGTATTAAATGTAGGAATTCCATATTCATCCCCAACTTCTTTATCTTCCGGACCACACCCAGGAGCACAATGAACCAACCCACTTCCTGCACTTGTATCAACATATTTTTCAGAAAGAATAACAGTGTGAACATTTGAGGATTCAATTTTTAATTTATCATAAACTTCTTTCAAGTCGTCGTAAAAAGGATGAACATATTCAATACCTTTCAACTTATCTCCTTTAAACTCTTCGACAATTTCAAACTTTTTCTCTAAAACAGAAGTCATTAAAATATTCGCCAAGGCTTTTGCAATAACATAAATTTCTCCATCTTCCGCCTTAACTTTAACATAATCTAATTCAGGATTTACCATAACCGCCAAATTAAATGGAATTGTCCACGGAGTTGTTGTCCAAATAATTAAATATTCTTTTTCTTTATTCTTAATTTTAAATCTTAAAAATATTGAATCATCAGAATCATTTTTATATTCTAACTCGTGCTTAGATAAACCAGTCTCACAATCAGAGCACCAGTGCACAATTTTTTTATTTCGATAAATTCTATTTTGTTTCCATGCTTCTTTAATAAAAAACCATTCACCTTCAATATAATCTGGAGAATATGTTACATAAGGATCGTCATTGTCCATCCAAACTCCAAGATCCCACAATTGAGCGGACATATTTTTTACACCAGCCTCGGCAAATTTCTCGCATTCTGTCACAAACTTCGCGACCCCGTATGTTTCAATCTCTTCTTTAAATTGTAATCCAAGATTTTTCTGAACTTGATTTTCAATCGGCAATCCATGAGTATCATAGCCTCCCCGATCCCAAACATCAAAACCCTGCAATCGTTTAAATCGCATAAACATATCCTTCATACAATTATTCCATGCTGTTCCAATATGAATTTTCCCCGACGTATACGGCGGTCCCTGCAGAAAATAAAACTTCTTTCCCTTAGAATTTTGCTTTTTTACTTTTTCATAAATCTTCTTCGCCTTCCAAAACTCCAATGTTTTTGATTCAATTTCTTTATGATCATACATAAATATACTAAGAAGTAAGGGGTTTTAAAATATTTGGTGTGAGAATTATTTTTTAACTGAGGGAATATTTTATGAAGAATTGAGAGAGAAGATTATAGATAAATTTTACGCGACTTTTAAATGCAAAACTCCTTTATTTGCGTCAGCAATATAAATATTTTTATTTCCATCGGAGGAAAAATCAGTGTAATTTGCAGCCGAATCACTAAGAAGTACATTCCACTTGGAGTTTATGATTGAGATGAATAAAACCAAAAAGATTATAAACAACTATTCTTTTATTATATTAACATAATCCCAGGTGATCCGAAAGGGTTGCCTGATGTTTTAATATGAAATCTACAATTGTATTCATTGATGGAGGTTATCTTTCTTTTGTTTCAAGATTTTTTGGAAGAGGAAAACCTTTAAAATACAAAATGGAAATATTTGCAAAGAACCTTGCGAAATCAAGGGGCTTGGAATGTAAGAAAATTTACTTCTATACTGCACCTCCATATCAAGATTCAATTCCTACAAAAGAAGAAAATAAAAGAAAAGCAAATTATGATAAATTTGTCATCAAATTAAAAGAAGCCGAGATAATTGTTCGAGAAGGTAGATGCCAAAAAATAGACAATACTTATCAACAAAAAGGAGTTGATACTTTGTTAACTTTAGATTTATCGCGGATCCCAAAAAAAGAAAATATACCTGAAGTAATTGTTTTAACTTCAGATACAGACTTTGTTCCAGTAATAAATGATTTATCTGAAGATGGGATAAATGTAATCCTTGCATATTTCACAGATAGAAAAAGGAAATCCGGTCTCTCACTTTCAAATCATTTATGGAGAGCTTGTAAAGATAAAATTAAAATTAGAAAAGAATTTTTTAATAATTAAATTGTACAAACATTATTTTTATCATAATAAATTCCCAGTGTTCAACACAGCTGGGATACATAGCGGGATGTCCGAAGACTAAGGCAATCCCTGTTACCTAAGATACTAAATCAAGAATATTATTTAAGTCTTTCGTTGGGTAAAAATTATCACAAGGGTGAGTGCGGTTTATAAGTTGGGATAATTCTTATCAAAATCCCCCAAGAAAAATTTACTACACCTCTGTCTTCACCAAGATGTTTCGCTAAGAAATCTATTAATCCAAAAGTAAACTTTCACGACGATGTTCAACTAAGGCACAACAGATTTAAATTTTATTCTCTTACTAACAGAATTCCTAGTGAAGAGATTCGCCTGCAATCTCTGAGCCATAATCCGAGCGACAGCGAGCAATTTCAATTATAACTTTCCAAAACTTCCAACTCAACATGATGCAATTTCCCAGGAATAATTATACAATAAGGTTTCTTAACTCCAGAAAAATCCTCTATATCTGAAATACTTCGATACATAATTTTTTGTCTCTTTGTTCCAAGTTGCTGGCACACAATTAATTTATTCAATTTAATCTTATAAGTTTCTGCAGCTTTTCTCAATTGTTCCAAAGCAACAACAAAGTTCATTCCAATATCAGCAAGAATCAGACTATGCGCGCCAATTGATTGGTTCTCTTTTACAATTTCCATAAAACTTTCCGGTGCATAATTTTTTTCCAAATCCCATTTTGGCATTGAAGCAATTTTTCCAAACTTATACAACTGCAAACCAGTTTCAGCAACACCATCAATAACAGAAGCTGCATAAATAAACTGACAATGAATTTTCGAAGCCTTGCATTCTTGCATAATTGTAATGTGTGTCGTCGCTGTTAAAGGCGAACCATAAACAAGCAAAGCAACATCTTTCCGCTTAGCTTCATCAATAAATTCAAGTCCCTCAACAAAACTTCTATCTGCAGGAGAAATCTTTTTCCCCAACTTCTCACTCAATTCATCAATAGAATATGGAAGATTCACAGTATAGTTTTCCAAATAAACTTTCTTGCATCGCTTAACAGCCTCCATTCCCTCTCGAGAAATGCCTTTAATATTCAAACCCAACCCAACAATGTATAACATAAAATAATATTCAGAAATAACTTTATAATTGCTTCGATTTAGAACAGAATACTTTTAATTAAGGAAATATTTAAAAACAAGATTAACTAATATCAATTATGAAAAAAGGAAAATCTCCAACAGAGGGTCTTAAAAAAACTATTGAATATTCTCAGGCAAAAATAAAAGAAAGCATTCAAAAGGGAAGTCCCCTAAAAGCAATAGATACAGTTAAGTCAGTGCTCCGCAAAATAGAATCTGAGAGAAAAACAGGATTAGATGAAAAATTAGCAAACGAGTATAGAGCACGATGTCAATTACAAATAGCTACAATTTACCAAAGGCAAGCAAGAAAAAACCCAAATTACTTGCGTGGATACTGGTTTGTCCGCTAGTTTCGTGGAACATGCTCTTTATGGGGGATTATCTAAAAAAGAGATAACAGAGACACTTACTTCTGGAGGAAAAGACCCACATGATGCAAGGGAATTAATTAGAGGAATAGAAACCAAAATTGCGTATGGCACTTCTCCGAGCAAAACTCTAGTGTCATCTGTAGGACTTGTTCGTGCGTTAATTATTGGGGCGTTTATTCTCGCAATCTTTTTCCTTTCTACAAATATAACTGGAAATGCAATAGGAACTTTGTCGAAGAATTCAACTAATTGGATTGGAGGAATTTTAATTTTTTTAGCAATTGCTATGGGGTTTTTTCTTTTTCAAAGAAAAACTCTAAAAGTTAAAAAAACAAAGCACAAGGTTCGCAAAAAATTAAATCTATTTCTTTCTTAAACTCCGACTCGTTACAATTGCCACAAAAAACATACTAAAAAGAAGAATATCATTTCCAAGAATCAAACCAACAACCCCGCCGATTAAACTTAAAAACACAATTATTCTAAAATATTTTCTTCCACTCGCCAACTCTTCTTTAGTCACCCTCGCCAAAAATATTCCAATTGGATATCCAAGAATGAGAACCGCGATTCCGATGAGAAGATTAGTTATTGAGGACATATACTATACAATCAAAAACAATTTAAATAGTTTAGTGATTCTAATAAAATGAAAACATTAAACACTTATATTGCTTTAGTGGTCTTTTTGTTTGCAGGGGCTGATTTATATTTTGGAAGTCCTGTCTCACAAAACATATTTAGATTACACAGAGAATCAATCCAAAAAAATAATCCCCATAAAATTGCAGCATACGAAGTTCAAGATATAGAGTATTCAGATTACAAAATGGGATTAATGGCAGATTATGTGTTTGGAAGTGTGGCGGGGTTGGGGCTAACATCAAAATTACTAAGGAGAAAAAAGAAAAAATGACATTCAAAAAATACCTCATCATAGCATCAAAAAAAGACAAGGCAGGAATAAATATTACAACCCAGTTATCACAATTTAGAAAAAATCCTGTGCTTTCTGCAATGAACGAAAATCCTGCACCGACGTTTGATTTTCTCTTGGTCGATGAAGAAATAATTTGGGATTCAAATTACAATCAAGAAAAAATAAATAAATATGATTTTATAATCTTTGCATCAAAACACCAGTCAGAAAAAGGGGGGAAAACACTTTCAATTCATGCTCCAGGAAATCCAAGACAAAATGATTTAGGTGGACAACCAAATAAAATGTGCCCAACATCTGCCCTCCTGCAAAAACACATGTTTGAAAAAATGCACAAAATAGTAGAGGAACATGAATTGAAAAATTATCAAATAACTTTGGAATGCACCCACCACGGACCCTTAATCAACAAGCCATGTTTGTTTATAGAAATTGGATCAACAGAAACAGAATGGGCAGACAGACGAGTAGCATTTGTCATCGCTAAAACAATCAGCGAATCAATTGAAACTTTTCAACCAAATCCCCACAGAGAAATTGCAATTGGAATAGGGGGCCCACATTACTGCCCAAGCTTCAACAAAATCCAAAAAAATTCAAATATTGCAATCTCCCACATAATCCAAAGTTACTCTCTTCCATTAACAGAAGAAATGATTAAGGAAGCAATTAAAAAAACCCACGAAGAAGTCGACTTAGCAATCCTTGATTGGAAAGGAATGGGAAATTCAGAACAGCGACAGCAATCCTTAGAAATTCTTAATAAAAATTATATCTCTTACAAGAAAACAAGTGAGATTGAAAAATAATTGCTCCAACATTAATCCTCTGTGTTATCTGATTAATTTATATAACGTTGTTTTAATGTTTTGAATGCTTTTCTATGAACCTTGTAAAGATGAACAAACTTCTCAGCTTTACCCTTACTCTGTGGACGTTTAATCCTACAGAGTATATGTTTAATTCCTTGTTTCTCTATAAAAAAGCAGGGAATCTTGCTTTCATATCTTTTCCCTTTTTTCTTTCTCACATCCTTTTTTTCTTTAGGTTTTGCAAAACCTAAAGTTAGCAAAATTTTATGCATATGATAATGAGAGATACCCACATTAAAATTTCTTTTTATTGGTCTTCGCAATTGTGAAGCACTAAGTCTATATTTTTCATATGCTTTCTTCACAATTGCTTTCTCGGATTTCAAAATTGGTCTTTTAATCCTTCCAACATTTTTTCCAAGTTCAGGAATCTTTCCTGTTCCTTGATATTCTCTCCAGATTTGATAAACTCTACCGACGGAAACACCTGTTTTTTTCTTAGCTTGATATGCAGTGCCTCTGCATTCCATAATTCTCAGAAGTTCTATTATTTTTTCTTGATAATTTCATACGCTGAGATAACTCAACGTTGTGAACTAATTTTCGAATAACACATCGGATTTTAGAATCATAACCTTTAAAAGACCCAGTATATTCTTTAAAGTATTAAACTTGTGCAGAAGTTTTATTTCTGTGAGTTTAATTGTTGTCCCTCCGTCGCTTAGCGGTTAAAGCGCCTGGCTGTAGAATAGGGTGGATATTCGATTGTGTATATTCATCGAAATTAAATGAAACCTGAGTAGCCGGTTCCCATTGCTGCCTTATGCAGTGCCCGGGAGATCCCCAGTTCGAATCTGGGCGGGGGGATTTTTATAATTTTTTAATTGGAAAAGTTTATAAGTAAGGAAATTCTTACTTATTAATGGAAACTAAAATTGTAAGAGTTACTGATAAAGGGCAGATTTCTATTCCAGTTAATATTCGTAATTCTGTGGGAATTTCTTTAGGGGATGAATTGTTTGTTATAGAAAATGGCAAGACCATATTAATTGAGAAAATAAAAAAATCTGATTTTAGGGATTTATTAAAACATTCCGAAAAAGTTGCTAATAAATTATGGAATAGTAAAGAAGATGAAATCTGGGACACTGTTTGAGCAAGGAGATATTTTGATTGTGCCGTTTCCTTTTTCTGATTTGCGAGGGTTGATGCAAAGACCTGTGCTTGTTATTTCTCGTAGCGAATATAATAATAGTTGTGAAGATATAATTACTTGCGGTATTACTTCTAATTTAAAAGATGCTAAGTGTTCTGTTTTGTTTGATAATAGTGACCTTATAGAAGGAGGAATTCCTGTAAAAAGCAGAATAAAAGTTGATAAATTATTTACATTAGAAAAAAGTATTATTAAAAAGAAAATAGCGAGGCTAAATAAGGAATGTATGGTTAAGGTTAAGAAAGAGTTTGTTGGTTTAGTTTGAGTGTGGGGGATTTATATTCCTTAATTTTATAATTAATTTGGCGACTGTGTCGCATATTAACTTCGAAATCGGCTTCGCCAGATTTCTTCGTTAGGAAAATCTATTAATAAGAAATAATTTTAATCAATATTGTTAAAGTTTATCCTGATAATTACTTCTCTTAAATCCCCGAACTACTTCGTGGGATTTTATAATTTAAAAAATAAAAGAGTAAAGTTTAAAACCTATAATTTTCTATCTTATTTATGATGAATGAACAAGAAAGAATGAATTATAGAATTGGAGTTATTGCTGGATTGGTTGCTGGGTTTATTATTTCTTTTACGATGGTTTTTACTGACGAGTTAAATATTATAAACCCAATAAATAAAATATATACTTTATGCATAATAGGAATTATTATGGTTTTCTTTGTTTTCATTATTTTTAAAATTCAAGATTTGTGGAGAGCAAAAAGGTCTCTTAGTAAAGTTTAAAACTCTTATTCTCTTGTGATGTTTATTGGTGGAGAAAAAATAAAATGGGAAAAACTTGGAATTTTGTTAAATGGATTGATAGAGGATGTATGGGTGAAACTCAAGCAATGATGGAAGATATGAAAGAAGATTTAAAAAAAGAATGGGAGAGAACCCATACTTGTAAAAAATGCAAAAAAATTTTCAAAGGTGAGGGGTATCCATATAAAAAACTCTTCTAGGAAAAGTTAAGAGTTATATTTGTGAAGAATGTAATGACAAAGAAGAAAGAACTTGCAAATGTGATTATTGCGAAGAAGAATTTGAACTTGAAGATAAAGAGATGGAAAAATTAAATAAAAAAGGAGAAATTAAAATTAAATGCCCTTATTGCAAGGAAACTAATATTATTGAGGATTAAGATGGCAAAACTAAAATAATTTAAAATGGATAAAATAAAAGTAAGATTAGGCTCAGAAATTTTTTATGTTGATGTTGAATTAAAACAGATTGTGAATGTTTAAGAGTTAACAAATAAAGATTTATCTCCTCCACACCAATAATCCTTAAAAAGAATTATTTTCTTTCTTGTTTATGACTGACGATAATCCATATTATTCTGGGGCAGAAGATTATTCTTATTTTGCTTCTGATAATCTTGAAACTCCTGTTTTGGAAAAACCTGTAAAGAAATCTTTAGTTGTGAATCGAAGAATAATTGAATTATTTATTGCAGGAATTTTTATTGTTCTTTTGATTTTAATTACTGTTTTATTTTTAGGCATGGTTGAGAAGGAGGATAAATCCTCTGTGTCATCGACGACAATTATAAATTATTATACTATTAATTCATATAATGAAGAGATAAATTATGTTCAACCTTCTGAAACTGTGATGACTTCTCATAGTATAAGTCATTCTTATTCAAATAAAAAAGAGCATACCAATATAGAACATTATTCTGAGCATGCTTCTTTAGATTATGTTTCTCGAGGGGAAAAGATAATTTCCGACAGGTTTCTGGGAGATTCCTTAGATAGTTATTATGTTTATGTTAAAAATAAAGGTGTTGAAGCAGAATATTTTACTGTGAGATTTAATTTTTATGATAAAGCTGGAAATGAGAATACAGAGCTTTTAACAAAATATATTTTATCTGGGCAAGAAGAGGTTTTTGTTTATAGGGATGTTTACCTTGGGGGTCATGATTTTGTGAAGTGGAATTATAATATTTTGAGAGAATAAAAATTCCTCGCTGTCGCGAGAGATTAATTGCTTCGGAATCGACTTTGTCAGATTCCTTCGTTGAGGAGATTTATTAAGAGGATAAGATTGGATTTGTTTTAATAATTATGTTTGAAAAAGTTTTAAGGTTTGTGCTAAGAATTTAATCCTCGTGGTGAATATAAAGAATAATTTATTATTTCTTCTGGCTTCGTAATTTAATCAATCGTTCTTCATCTTCTCTGATTTTCTTTTTTGTTTCTGCTATTTTTGCTTCAAGTTCTTCAGCACTTTTATCACCTTTTTGTCTGAGATGGGCGATTTCTTCTTGGATTGATTTTAATTTATCTTCTAATCTTTTTACATCATCATTGTTCTCGTCGATATCATCTTTTTTATTGTCTAATTCACTTAGCTTTCTTATGATTATTTCTTTGTTAGCTTTTGGTTTTTTAGACCTAATTAGTTTGAATGTAATTAGGAGAATAATAATTAATAAGATAATTCCTCCGATAATATACAGAACCAAAGGTTTGAATAATGCATCTTTTACATCAGAGATTACATTTCCCATTATCCCTGGTTCGTTTTCTGTTTGATTGTTTTCTTCTATTGTTAGTTCTGCAATAACTTCCTCTACAACTTCTTCTGTTGTATTTACATTTTCTTCAACTTCTTCTGCAACCTCTGGTTTTTCTGGTGCTTCAATAAAACTAAATCCGCTTGGAGCGACTTCAAGATATACTTCTTCTCCAGGAGAATATATTGTGGAGAATGAATCGCCATAAACTTTGTTGTGATTTAAATCACTGATATAAACTTTTAACTTGAATTCTTGATTAATATTTGTTATTAATTGTGCATTGCCGTAACCATCTGAATAAACTTCTGTTCTTTCTATTAATGCAAATGTTCCAGAATTGCCGTCGTGGATTACTATCTGCACTTCGTGAGAAGGTAAGGTTTTAATGTTTATTTCTGTTTCAGCAGCTACAATGAATTGAACTAAAAGTAGTAATACCAGAAAACCAAAAAATATTTTTTTATTCATTTGAAACCTCTTAAAATGATTAAAGAAAATTAGTTTATAAATATTTTTGTAGTGCGGGCCACTTTGATTATTGCTTTGATTTATGGAAATGTTTAAAAAGTAAATGTTTTTTAAGAAAACATAAAATGAGGTTTAAAATGGGGGAGTTTAAAGAATCTGAAAATTTTCCTGAAGAGGATGAATTTGATCAAGATCTTGACACACTTGATTTAGATGATTAGTTGTTAATCATCAATTTTTTATTATTATTTTTTTTGTCTAATTCTTCAAAAGAGTAAATTAATTCATATTCTAATTCTTCGATAGATATTTTTGCTACCCAGATATTTTGTATTGAGATTAATGTTCCGTAACCAATTTCGAGAGAATTAATTTCTATTTCTTTTATGATTTTATCTCCTGCACGGATTTCTAAAATTGCTGGTTCTGATTTTTTTAGTCCTTGGTTTTTAATTGTGATATTTGTATCGAGATATTTTCCTTGCATGGTTGCTATGACCTCGGTTATCGACGGGTCTGGTTGTGTTGGTGTTGAGTAAAGTCCATTAATTAATATTGGGATTTCTTCTCCGATTGTTTGGGAGCATTTGCTAAAGTTGTACATGAGGTTGTTTGGGTTTGTTGAATGGTCGAATCCTAATGCATGGAGAAGTTCGTGGGTTGCGACATTTGGTTTTGGGCATTGAGAATCTTTTATTAGTAAAATTTGTCCATTGAGGATTACACTGAATTTGTCTGTTTTTGTAATATTTGATGGTCCGCCTTCGCCTGCAATAAACATTCCTTTTTCAATATATTCTCTTTGGTCGCAGTTTATTTCTATTTCCTGTTTTTCTGATTCATAAAATTTTAAGATTGTTAAACTTTCAATTATTTCAAAAGCTTCTTTCATATCTTTTTGTTTTTGTAAGGTGCAATCTTCTGCAATTGTGTAAGAAATTTCATTTGAAGGGAATCTCATGTTGGAATAGAATTGCATATCTGTCGAATCGTTGCTGTTTAGGGTGAAATTAGAATGACTTGGTCCAGAGTTAAATTCAATTGTGTTGAAAGGAATGAACCAATATATTATGAGGAGAGAGATTGCGATGAAAATAAATATAGCACTTAAAATTAATGCGAGTGGGGACTTTTTTTCTTGGGTTACCTCTTCCATGTTTTGGTTAAGGAAGGAGGTTATTTAAAATTAATGAAATAAATAAAAAAATAAATAAATTAGATTTATTCTGCTTCGGGTTTTTCTTCGTCAGAATTTTCTTCAGCAGAAACTTCTTCTGTTGATTCAGCAGGTGCAGGCGTTTCTTCGGCAGGTTCTTCGGCCGTAGATTCTTCTTCCTCTTCTGCTGGTTTTTCTGTAGATTCTTCTACTAGAGCAACTTCTTCGGTTGGAGCTTCTGTAGTCTCTTCCTCAACAGGTGCAGTAGTTTCTTGTTCTTCTTCTGTCATCTTTATTAACCCCCTTTTGATTATAATTTTCCTTGAGGATTATCTATTATAAAAGTTTAGGTTTACTGGTGAGTTAAATGAATAGGAAACTTTAAAAGGAAATTTAGTTAATTATCTGTATGCCCCTATAGTACAGAGGCCAAGTATGCTGCCCTTTCAAGGCAGTGACCCGAGTTCGAATCTCGGTGGGGGCGTAATACACTTTAAACCAATTGATGGGACTCTTTTTCTAAAAGTTCTTTTCTCAATTGAAGTAAATTCTCTCTTGTATTTTGCTCAAACTCAATAACATAATCTTTTTTTATTTTTTCTTTTCTCGCATTTCTCCAAGCATTCGCTAAATTATTCATTGAGCAAATCTTTTCATATAATTTTTTGGGAGTGTTCTTTTTAGAAAGGTAACACTTCTCAAGATTAAACAAAGGCTTAGACTATCAATAGAAACTATCTTCTATTGACAATAGAAAGATTTAAAAATTAAAGAAGCTAATGAGAAACATGATAAATAAGGAAACGATAGCGGAAGTTATAACTTTACAGAGAGAAGCCCTAAATAGAGCAGAGATAGGAACCCTCAGAGAAGAAATAAAAGAAATACGTGTAATAGATTCTTTTGCTTTGATAATTACTGGCGTAAGACGGTGTGGTAAAAGTACCTTATTACATCAATTAATAAAAAATCAAAAAAAGGTTTATTACCTCAATTTGGAAGATCCTCGTTTGGGGGGTTTTGATTTAAATGATTTTAATAAACTCGAAGCTATTATGGAAGAATTATATGGGCGAGGAGGAATTTATTTTTTTGATGAAATTCAAAATGTGCCTCAATGGGAAAAATTTATAAGATATTTAATTGATAAAAAAGAAAAAATAGTTATAACTGGTTCTAATGCTTCTTTATTGAGCAAGGAGTTAGGAACAAGACTTACTGGAAGGCATTTAAAATATGAGCTATTCCCATTTTCATTTAAAGAATTTCTTAGCATAAAAAAGGATAAGCCTTCCTTGGATTCATTTAAAGAATATCTCTCTCAAGGGGGATTCCCTGAATTTCTTAAAAAAAATAATTCTGCAATTCTCCACGAGTTATTATCAGATATTGTCATGAAAGACATTGCAATAAGATTTAATATAAAGAATACTGAAATATTAAAGAAAATAGCAGTTTTTTTAATTAGCAATGTTGGAACAGAATTTTCTTATAATTCTATAAAAAAAATGTTTGCAATAAAATCAGTTCAAAGTGTTATTGATTATGTCTCATTTTTTGAAGATGCTTACTTACTATTTAGTATCCCTCGTTTTAGTTATTCTTTTAAGCAACAACAAGTAAATCCTAAAAAAGTATATTCAATAGATAATGGGTTCTCAAATAGTAATTCTGCTTCTTTTTCAAAAGATAATGGAAAAATGCTTGAAAATTTGGTTTTCTTGGCTTTGAGAAGAAAGCATAAAAATATATTTTATTTTCAGGATAAAAATGAATGTGATTTTGTTATTAAAGAAAAAGAAAAGATTACTCAAGCGATTCAAGTCTGCTATGATTTAAATGAAGAAAATAAAGATAGAGAGATTAATGGGATGTTAGAAGCATTGAAAGAATTTAAATTAAGTAAGGGGTTGATATTAACTTTCAAACAAGACGATGAGTTTAAAGTAGAAGGTAAAACAATTAAAGTATTGCCTGTTTGGAAATGGCTCTTAGAAAATCAAATCTAACCAATCTCTCCACTCTATCTCGACAAAACTTATAAATCAAAGGAGTCTTACAACAGCAACGATATATCCTATTTAGGGGATAATTAATGAGTGTCCCATCAAGGTGGATCACTACCTCTCCGATTCGGTGGGGGCGTTCCTATTATTTCAAATACGAAACACATTTAAATGAACTTTTCATCTTCAGATTATGGCAAAACAACAGAAAGCCAAGGATGAATCTAAGGTTATTAATGATTTAATTTTTAGGGAATTAATTAAGAGAGGTTATTCTTTAGAGGGCAACACGCGAATTTGGAATATTGCTGATTCAAAGTTGTGGTATTTGACACCAGAGCAAGCACAGGCTTTTTTAGATTTGGAAGATTCTAAAGATTATCAAAAAGAAATTATTCAAAAAGAAATTGATTTGATTAAGGAAAAGATGGAGGATATTATGAAGATGATTGGAAATGATCCTGTGAATATTATTGATCTTGGTTGTGGCGATGGAAAGAAGGTTGTGATTTTTTTAGAGAAACTTAAGGATCGGGCAAGAGTTAGGTACTGTCCAATTGATATTAGTAGTTATATGGTTGAAAAAGCTATTTCGCGAATAGGAAAATTAGGAATTGGGGAGGTTGTTCAATTTCAGTGGAATATTTCAGACTTTGAGAACATGACAAATATTACTTCGTTATTGAGGCAAAGTCATTTTAAGAAGAATTTTATTTTGCTTTTAGGAAATACTTTAGGTAATTTTGAAATTAATGAATTGCTTTATGGTATTCGGGGAGCGATGAAAGATGGCGATGTTTTGCTTATTGGAAATGGTTTGGATAATCGTAAACCAAAAGAGATTTTGAAATCATATAACACAAAAGAAATTAATCATTTCTGGATACAAGTATTGTTGCAATTAGGTTTTGAGAAAAAAGATATTAAATTTGGTTCGCGGTTTATTAATTCAAGAGTAGAAGTTTATTATACTATTTTGAAGGAACATGTGATTAATTTCCAGGGGAAGGAGATTATTTTTAATAAGGGAGATCAAATTCTTACGGGAGTTTCTTATAAATATGATAAATATGATTTTCGAAGTTTTTTGAATATGTATTTTGCTGAAGTTAATATGGTAACTTCTGAAGATAAATCTTATGGGTTGGCTATTTGTAAAAAATAGTTTTTAGTATACAAATCTATTTAAATAAAGAGAAATTTATTTTGTTATGGTAAGAACAAGTTTTAGAAAATCTCCTCCTTCCCCCGGAAACCCCCTATCTTCTCGTTAGAGAAGAAGACTTGTGAGATATAATGGTTTAGATGTTTATTTGTGCACTTCTGGTGGAGAATCGGCAAAGGGTAAAATTTATGTTCCTGGGGCAGATTGTTCGCTTGTTCGAATAATGTTAAGATTAGGACTTGTTAAACCTCCTTATATTGGGATTAAGGGTTATGAAATTTTAAATGGGGATATTAAAGGGAGATTTGACGGGAAGGAAAATTATCTTTCTGTTTTGTGTGGAGATAGATTAGGGTTTGGTAAAGGGAGCAAGGAGCTTTCTATAAGGGTTTTTTGAAATAATTTTGTGGGATGAACTATATTTAACCACTGCGCATAAAATACTTAAAATAAAATCATAAATTTATTTTGTTTGCATAGTGTCCTATGATTGGTGTTGGTTGCATTTTCCCTGATAGCGCATAAACGATTTGGAAAATCCAGAGGATAAGCATTAGCAATCCGATTATAGGATAAAGAATTGCTCCAATACCAAATGTTACAACAGTTAAGATTGTTGCTGCGACCCAAAGAATTACATATGCTATGAAAAGCACGAGACTTTGTTTCGCATAATACATTACATATTTGTCGTCTTTCTTTGTGATTAATGCAATTATAAAACCGATGATGCTTAGGAAAACAGCGAGGAAAGCGAAAAGTTTTGAATCACTTTCTTTTTGTTTTGCTGATACTTTTGGTTTAGTAATTTTTTTCTTTGTTGTTTTCTTTTTTGCCATAAATGTTTGACCTCCTTTCAATTAAGTATATAATATGATTAGTGGAAAAACCTTTAAATAAGTTATTGTTGGTTTAATTGCATGAACCTATAGCTCGGCTCGCAAGCTTGATTGCGATTCGGTTAGGTGCATTGCACAAATGAGTGCAATCAAACATTGCTCGGCCTGGTCAACCATGCTGAGAAAGAATATAAATAATGTTTTATTACAGTCAACATTACAAGAACCTATAGCTCAGCCTGGTCAGAGCGCTGGTCTTATATGACGATAGTCCTTATGGATTATTGATTTCCTCGATTCGTCGAAGAAAGCCAGAGGTCCTGAGTTCAAATCTCAGTAGGTTCATATTGGATTTGAACTACGTTCAATAACCGCAAGGGTCACGAGAACCTGCAAGCAGGATCTCAGTAGGTTCATAGTAGGAACTCAGGACTGAGTTCCCCACAGGGATGACTCAACTTTGTTGAGCCGCAAATCTCAGTAGGTTCATCGATGAAATTGCTCGCAACATAAAGTTGCTCGATATTATAATTCATAATCGACTTCGTCAGATTATTCGCTTTAACAAATTTGTTAAGACGAAAAACTTGACAGGTCAGTTTTGAGTTATTATCACGAACAGAGTGAGTTATATTTTTATAACAATCTTTTTAACTTATCCAATTCTTATATTATTATGTTACTCGGACTTGTCGGAAAACCATCGTGCGGAAAATCAACATTTTTCAAAGCAGCGACTATGGCCGAAGTTGAGATTGCGAATTATCCGTTCACGACGATAAAGGCGAATCATGGAGTTGGTTATGTGAAAGTTGATTGTCTTGAAAAAGAATTTAATACAAAGTGCAACCCGAATAAAGGTTTTTGTTTGAAAGGAAATCGGTTTGTGCCTGTTGAGTTGATGGATGTTGCGGGTTTGGTCGAGGGTGCCAGCGAGGGAAAAGGTTTGGGTAATCAATTTCTCGATGATCTTCGAACAGCGGATGTTTTTATTCATGTGGTTGATGCATCTGGAACAACAAATGAAAAAGGCGAAACAATCGACGGTGGGCATGACCCTTGCATTGATGTTAGATTTTTGGAAAAAGAATTAGATACTTGGTATTATAATATTTTGAGTAAAGTTTGGCGGGGGTTTGCACGGAAAGTTGAAGTTGAGAAATCAAAGTTCACTGATGCTGTTGCAAAGCAATTTTCTGGTTTGAAAGTTTCAGAGAATAATGTTAAAGATGTTTTGCGAAATTTGAAACTTCCTGAGAAAGCGACTTCTTGGGATGAGGGGCAAATTATGAGTTTTGCATCTGCATTAAGGAAGATAAGCAAACCGATGATTATTGCGGCGAACAAATGCGATTATGCTGATGCTAAACTTAACATTGAAAAGATGAAGAAAGAGTTTTCTGATTTAATTATTATTCCTTGTTCTGCAGATTCTGAAGTTGCATTGAGGCAAGCTAGTAAAGCTGGTTTAATTGAATATATTCCTGGTGAAAAAGATTTTGAAATTAAAAAAGAATTGAATGAGAAGCAGAAAGAAGGTTTGGAAAAAATTAGAAAAAATGTTTTGGATGTTTATGGTTCAACTGGTGTGCAGGATGTTTTGAATATTGCTGTTTTTGATTTGTTAAAGTATATTGCAGTGTTTCCAGCGTCGGCAAATAAGTTGGGTGATTCAAAAGGAAATATTTTGCCTGATTGTTTTTTATTGCCTCCTGGTTCAACAGCTTTGGATTTTGCATATTTTCTCCATACTGATTTTGGAAAAGGTTTTATTAAAGCAATTGATGCTCGAACAAAACGAGCATTAGGAAAAGATTATGTTTTGAAAAATCGAGATGGTTTGGAGATTGTTACGAGGTAAAAACTATTTTTTCTGTAAATAAGATGGAATTTTATAGCCCATAAATTTCATATATTGGCGATAATTTTGTTTTCCCATATTATTATTGCAAGTGTAACATAAACAAACCCGATTTCTTAATGAACCTCCTCCCCCATTAGATTTGGAAACCTTATGACCCGCGTGCATATCTAAAAAATCTAACTTTTTACCACAAGCTTCGCATTTATGCCTCGCCCTCTCAAGTAACTTTTTTCTTTCCTTTTGAGTTAAGCTTTTGAAAATTGATTTTGCTACTTTTTTAGTTTTTTTACTTGATGTTTTTTTCAACCTAATGGGCACCCTTATCTTTTTTGTGTAAAGACCCATATCGATATATTTATATCTATACCCCCTTAAGGGTTTCTTTTTACGTACCAAAGATTTAGTTAAATTCACCATCTTTAATACTTAGTAAGTTAAGGCTTTGTCCGGAATAGATTTTTCAAAACCGAAAATTAGTTATTCTCGAGG
>CAZRXO010000007.1:0-27278 GCA_964604105.1 Candidatus Woesearchaeota archaeon
TCATCCATGCTTAAATTAGAATCCTTTACTTTATATCCTTACTGGCTTTATCCCCAAGGCAAGACCTTGGGGTATTACGAAGAATAAAAATTTTCTTTGCTATTATTTGCCCACCCAAAATAGCTTCGCTGTCCTACCCCAATTCCAAAGAAAATTTTGGTATCTATTATCTAGGAGAAAATCATTTGTTTAGTAAAAGTTCAATCTTCTTTGGATTTCTTTTAATCTCCTTAACAATTGTCGCAGGACCAATAATTGTAATCGCACTCATATCTCCGCCAGCAAGGGCATTTGCCATTCCTTTTTTCATTTTACTCCAAAGACCATAATCTCCATTTCCTGCAATCACCGCCAACTCAATTCCTTTAAAATTCTTAACATGCCCAATCATCGCCATTGTGTCCCCAATCAATCGAGTCTCTTCTCCGGGAGTTAATCTTCCTTGAAGAATTAAAATATTATTTCCCAAAGCAATTCCCAAAATCTTTCGAATCCTCATATCAGAATCCAAATTACGAATTTCAGCATACGGCAAAAACTGAATTGAAAATCCTTTAATCTTTCCTAAACCTTTTTTATTCACCATCTTTTATCTTTACTCCAACATATATATTATACTATATACTTTTTTAAAGTTTTTTACTTAATTTAAAAAGCGACTCGTAAAATTCCTCCAAGTTTTTTCCGTATTTCGCGCTTATACCGACGACATCATATTCGGGAAAAGCAGATTCAACTTTCTTAATATCTGCTTTGCCCAAATCAACTTTATTCGCCACAATTAAAACAGGAATATCTCTTGCAACAAGATTCCCAATAATTGTAATATTAACTTGATTATAAGGATTCTCTGTTGCATCTAAAACAATCACAACAATATCCATATCATCTAACCATTTTATACTCTCGACAATTCCTTGAGTTGCTTCTTTCGCCCTCTTCTTTGCATCACCTTTCTTAACTTTATATTTCAAAAAATCTTCATAATCAATCTTTGTCGCAATACCTGGAGTATCAATCATTTTGAAAGTCATTTTCTTTCCCTTATACTCTATCTCGACTTTCTCCTTAAACTGAATATTACGAGTCTCATGTGGAACTTTTGAAACACTTCCAATCTCCTCGCCAGTAAAATCCTTACATATTCTATTTGCTAAAGAAGTCTTACCTGCATTCGGCGGACCATAAAAGCCCAAACTAATATCTTTTTTACTTTTAAAAATTCCAGAGAAAATTCTTGAAAAAAAGTTTCTAAAGATTTTTATCACCATAATATAATTTGCAAAAATAACTTTATAAATATTTCAGTGATAAATTGGATATTTTAAGGAGGTTACCTAAACTTATTTAAAGTTTAAAAATCTTAATTAACTATGCTAAATATTGATAAAGAAGTTGATTCTAATGAAAGAGATAAAGCAATAGAATATTTGCGAAAAAATTTGCCTGAAGATGTAGGAAATATTCACTTTGATTATGACTCATTAACAATGGCTGGTGCAGAATCAATGGTTTATATTATTGGAGAAATAATCTAAAAATCCAATTAAATAATACTTATTCTCTTCATAACCTATTTTTTCAGAATATAATTAATTCTCCCCCAAATAATAAAACCCCCAACCTTTCCAAAAAAATTAAAATTTCCTAACATTCCTTTTCCTCAAGTCAACATATTTCTTTTTCTTTTTTTCCTTTGAATGAACTATATTCCCTAAGAATTTACTAAAAGGCAATTCAAACATTCCAGTCCTCTTCCCAGAATATTTTTTCACTACATAATTAACTTGCTCTGCATTCCAACCAGCTTTTTTCAATTTCTCAGCAATTAACTTATCATTCAAACCCTTTTTCTTTTCTCTCTGAACATAAGAAACCATATTATACAAATCATTTCTATTCTTAAACAAATGAAATTCATATTTTTTCTTATACCAAATCTGCAAATAAACATAGGTAATAAAAGCTAAAACCAATAACAACAATAAAATCAAAATCAAATACAACCATTTAGAAATTCCTTTAGTATCAATTACTTCACCCGGAACAGTTACAGAAAGCCGTTTCATCTCAGGAGAAATAAACATTGGCAAATCAATAAAATCAACTTCTTCTGACGTCGCTAATCTAATCTTTTCAGAACCAGTTGCTTCAGCATAATAATAAGAGTCCTTCGCTTGAAAATCTGCAGAGTCAAATTTAATATCTTCGAGAATTTCAAAAACAACAAAATAAGGATAATCCAAAGTTTCAATTTCATTGATGTCAATTTCAAAAACACTCAACAAAACATAAGACTCAAGACCAATTCTTACAGACAACTCTTGATAAGTCATCTTCACATCCAAATTTTCAGTATCCCAAGCAAAAATAGAATCCAAAAACAAATCTCTGTTTGAAGAATAATCAACAGCGTCGTGAACTCGACCAATCTCTGCTAAAAAATTTAAATCAATTAAATCCTTAGCATAAAAAAATGGAACAGAATCTGCACTTCCTGTCACAGAAATTTCATCTGGAATTTCCAAAGCAAATAAAGCATTCATTAAAGTAATATATTCCTCGTCAGTTAAATTTTCTGAATAAGAAACTTGAATTGTTTCTAATTGTATTTCTGTGTTCTCCAAATCTAAAATTTCATTCAACGAACTTTGATAAAACTCAGCATAGGTTTTAATTTCTGTTTGAATATTTTCCAAATCAACTAACCGCTCATCAATCAATCCTTTAATTGCATCTCTCGGAGAAACAACATCAATAACAAAAATCTTAGAAGAACTCAAACCATCCTCCTCGGTAATTGTAACTTGCACCTCGTGTGTATTGATTGTATTAAATGTATGCAAAATTTTATTATCTGTTGTTGTCTTTACTTCCGCCCCAAAATCCCACTCGTATTTTGTGATATTTTTCCCAAAAGAATTTACAGAAACTTGGAATTCTGTGGGGTAACCTGCAAGAGTTGTCAAAGGATACAAACTGCTAATTCCTGCAACCTCCTTAATTAAAATATTCTCTGAGAACAATACTTCGCCCCTATAATCTAAAACAAAAGTATAGTCTCCAAATTGAGTAGGCAAAGTAAAATTCGCCTTATCTAAATTTAATTTCTTTTTATCTAAATCCACTGTCGCTGGAATCTCTGCAAAATCATAAAATTTAGTTTCGCTTAAACCCCCACCAATTGTTGAATAAGTTATTATTAAATTACTCAATGAAATAGTTTGATTTGTTTTTGCAGTAATTTTAATCGGAATCAAACAACCCTCTGCACCGCAGTTCATCTCCAAACCATAAATTTCCTTAATGTAATTTTCAGTTAAAGAATTTAAATTCGTAGGAATTTTTAATTCACCGACGCTGTCAAATTTTTTTGATTGTGCAAAAATCTGATAAGCTGCTGTTTCAGTTTTCGGAGGAGTTCCATAAAAACCACAAACATCTGTGCCCAAATAACCTTTTGTTTGATATCCTTGCCCAGAAAGAGAATCCATGCAAACATAATACTCATTGTTTTTTGTATTCGACAAATTAATATCACAAAAATATTCGCCTGCAATTGGAATCGCTGGAAGATTACAAATCTGCCCAACTTTTTGAGTTCCATTATGAATAAACATTTCAATTATTCTTGTTTCTAAATCTGGAGTTATATAAGCACCGACCCTGTAACCCGCGGATTTTTCTAATTCAATTTTTTGACAATAAGCAGTTTTATCAATAATATAATCTGTTGCAGTTTCCGCAGTATCAAAACATCCGTAATCTTTAGTTGAGCAAACTTCTGTCGGATGGGCTTTTTTATTAATTAAATCTAAATCTCCATCATTAAAAAAATCAACCTCAATTTGATTCACACACGATTGTGTTGCAGTGCTTGATAATTGAAAAGTTAAAGACGAGATTGCTTCAATGTCACCAGTTAGTTTAAAACCTACAACCGCAGATTCTCCTGCAACCAAATTAATAACTTTTGAACTCTCTGGTGTTTCCTCAGAATATGTTGGCAAACAACCTTCTGAATCACAAGCACTTGTCAAAGAATTCTTAATTAACAAATCAGCGAGGGAAATTGAATTCCCAAAACCATCAGTAAAAAGAGAACTTCCTGACTCATCAGCCAAAGTCATCTCAACATAACCAAGAATAACAGCACCTGGACCATACTCTGATTGAATGTTGTGCGACAAATATGTCATGCTTGCTGAGACTAAAATTAAACTAATAATAAAAACAAAAGTAAAAATTAAAACCTTCTTTTTCATTTTCTCCTCACAAAAAAGTAAATTAATGCGATAACTAAAAAAGTAACAATGAAATTCCAAAATCCAAAGAAAGGGAGAAGTGCTGGGTCAGAGCAATCTACATCCGCTTCAGAACTACAAATATCAAGATCCCCATCAAGATCATAAACATAAGTTACTGTCTTTATTTGATTAACACATTGGGTTTGCTCTAAACCAATAAATTCAGCTTCTTCACAACCTGGAAGGGGTTCATTTGTATCACATTGAAGGGTGTCAACATCAATAATACAATCTTTAGTATCAGGATCTGAGACACACTCACAATTTCCAATAAGATAAAAATCCCAACCAAGTTCATCACAAAAATAACTACTCTCCCCACAAAATTCACTCAAACTTTCCAAATATAAACAATCACTATAATTTGCCTGCCCAAGATTACTCAAAGAACAAAAATCTTCTTCAAGGGGCTCACAAACATTATTCACACATTCTTCGCCAACCCCACAATTTTCATCTTCAAGGCATTCCACACATAAACCTGTCTCCAAGTTACAAAAAGGTTGATTTGCCTTTGTACAATCTTCATCGTCGTCACAAATTGTTGTTGAGGGGACACAAGCAAGAAAATCATCACAGTCTGGATCGTCTTCACAATCAACTCCTAAATAACAAGCAGGACAAACTCCATCACCTGTTTCAGTTGGAAGCTGACAATCATAACATGTTCCAAAAATCATAACCCCAGGAGAATTACATCCCGGAGGGGAAGAACTAACAAAATTAATACAAATTATAAAAACAACAACTAATAACACCCCTTTCTTTAACATATATTGATTAAGAATTGTCAATTTATAAAATTATTTATCCTCCCAAAAATCAGTCACCACTCCAAAATGTATTCACTCTAAAGTTACACCCAATAGAAAAATTTAAATAGTAAATATCACTCTATAAAACATGGCTACAGAAATTAATTTATTAGAGAAAAAATTAGTAACAACCCCAACAAAAAAGAAAATGGGATTTGGTAAAAAAATGCTATTGCTCGGAACAGCTTTTGCAACTTATGTGCTTTCTCCAATAATTGCTCAAGAAGTAAAAGGATTAATGTACACCCCCAAATCAGAGGAATATAAAAATGTTTTACACCTATATAAACCTTATCAAGCACCCGCACCATTTGGATGTGGCAGTGAAGGTGGCGATGACTACGATTCTACCCCCTACGACGATGATGATAACAATGATTCTCATGATGACGATGATAATAATGATTCAGGAGATGATGATACAATTGACGATGATGATAACGACGACAACGATGATAATGATGATACAATAGATGAATATGATATTTCTGGTTGGGTGGGGGGATTTGACATAGATACAGGAATAAATAATATTAGAGTTCTTTTAGACGGCCAAGCAGACAATGACCACGAAACATACTCAAACACCGACGGAGACTGGAATTTTGAAGGATTGCCCCAAGATGATTATAAAATTTCTTTCAAAGGTTTATTACAAGGATACATGAACCACGAAGCAGGAAAACTGATCGTCGATGCGCAAAAAGAAGCTCAAGGAAAACTAAGTAATTTAGAAGTTAAATTATTCCCAAGTAGCATAGAAGATTTTCTTAAATGTACTGTGTGGGACAATGGAGGGGCTGCCTGTAATGGACAAGTTCCAGTAAATAAATGGGCACAAAAACCAGAATTTAAGATTTATACTTTAGAATATCAATCAGGACTACCTATTGATCCAAATAAAGTTAATTTAGTAAAAAATGTAATTAAAAATCAATTAAATGAATTTGTTCAAGGAGAATATACTTTTACAGATGCAGATATTGAAGAAATTGCTACAATTGCCCCTATGGGACAAATACCTGGAAAAATTAAAATATATTGGGATGAGAATACTTCTCATGGAAGAAATTCCTGCTCAACAACAGGAAATGAAATAGATTCTTGTTATACAAAATTTAACCCAAGTGTTGGAGAAAATGTCCTATTACAAGAAATGAGTGAAGCAATGGTGGAAGGAGCAGAAACATTAGATTCAACATATTCAGATAGTGTATTTTATGGAGATTCTCTTAACACACAATATTCAGAAGAAGATGAAATGTTTGCAGCAGCAACATATGGGATATTTTCAAGACCTATTGGAAATGAACATCCAGATGAAAATCCTTTAATAAATATATTTAATCCTTAAAAATTAATTTCTAATAAGCTTCATCTACAGGAGTCCAAAATCCATATTCTGGAATTCCAGAAACATCTGCACAATATTCATCCCACTCACCATCACCACCTTTAACACCTACATTTTCTTCTTGAGCAATATCATCAGGAGCCCACACATGATAACAAGGCCCACCAAAAGAAGGTCCACAATCCCCCTCATCAGGATCCCATTCTTCACCTTTCTCACAACAACCCCCTTCAGGATTTGCAGTTGTTCCAACAGGAGTCCAAGTACAAATAGCAGTTCCACTCGCAATATTTTCTGCTAAACAATTAATTCTATTCCCAAAAGATTCACAATCAACCCCACCAACCCCACAACAAACCTTCCAACCATAATCTCCAGGCCCGCCAAGATGAGCATTTGTCGAAGAGGATAAACTCAAGATTTCTATTTTTCCTGACGGGCAACTACCAGTTGTTGTAACACAACTTAATTCATCAGAACAAACTGGTTTTGAATAAGTTGCATCTTTTGTTATAGAAGCATGTGCATTATCAACTCCTGACAAAAAAATTCCGATATCATTATTCCCTGTGCACGCATCTGCGCCAGCTCCAACACAACACAAAACATAATTATAATCTCCAGGAGCAATTTCCCCATGAGCATTTGTCAAATCAGACAAACCCATAACAATATTATTCAAGGCACATTCTGTTCTTAACTCAAGACTGCAAACACCCGCCGCCGCCTCAACACCCTCCCCAACATTTAGAAAACTAAATAATAAAACACCTACCAAAATCAACACCCCTAATACCACACCTATTTTCTTACTTGTGACCTTTAGGTTATACATAAATAAATTAGGGAAGAGGGATTTATAAAATTATTGTGTTGCTCCACACCTGTAACTAATAGGTGTTTCTCTAAAAAACTATTAATCAGAAAATAAATTTCACCTTGTTTGTTCAACCATTGCTAAATCTTTTCTCTCTACCAATTTTATTCACCCAATCATAACAGCAATAGGTCTCAACTTCGCAACAGGCAAACCCAAACCAGTTTCCTTACAAACTTCAATAACAGCGTCGATATCTTTGTAACTTCCTGGTGCTTCTTCAATCATTCCTTTCACCCCCCCAGCTTCTAAATAAATATCTTTTTCCTTCAAAACTTTTTCAACATCTTCTTTTGTCCTCTCTCTCCGCGCAGAAGTCCGACTCATCACACGACCAGCCCCATGCGCAGTTGAACCAAATGCAATTTCCTCTGCTTTTTTTGTCCCAACTAAAACATAACTTGCAGTTCCCATTGAACCAGGAATTAAAACAGGCTGACCAATTTTCCGATAAATCGCAGGCACTTCTTTTCGTCCAGGCCCAAAACACCGGGTCGCACCCTTCCTGTGCACGCAAACATTTTTACCATAATGCTCCTCAAACTTTGCAATATTATGACACACATCATAAACCATTTCAAATTTATTCTTTGGATAATTTTTCTTCAATATCTCACGAACTTTATGCATAATCATCTGACGATTACAAAATGCAAAATTCACAGCACAATTCATTGCACTCAAATATTTTTTACCAAGTTCAGATTGAATCGGCGCATTCACCAACTCACGATCAGGAAATTTACTAACTCCATACTCATTCTCCATTAATCGAATATAATCAGAAGCAACTTGATGCCCCAACCCTCGAGAACCACAATGAATCATAAAAACAACATTATCTTTTTTCAAATGAAACTTCTCTGCAATTTCAGATTCAAAAGTTTCTTCAACATTTAAAATATCAATAAAATGATTTCCTGCACCAAGTGTCCCAAGTTGAGGCAACCCTCGAGCAATCGCCCTCTGCGAAACATCCGATACATTCGCACCCTTTATTTTCCCGCCCTCTTCTGTTCTCTCTAAATCTTCTTTCAAAGCAAAACCTTTTTTCAAAGCCCATTCACTTCCATTTTTCAAAACTTCCAAAATTTCCTCACGCGAATATCTTTCACCACCCCGGCCAACCCCTGACGGAATCGCCCGACGAATCTCATGCAAAATCTTTTTCTTATTCTTAACAAAATCTTTCAAAGAAATATCTGAAGCCAACAAACGAACCCCGCAATTAATATCATACCCAACACCCCCCGGCGAAACAATTCCTTTCTCTACATCAAAGGCAGCAACACCACCGATAGGAAATCCATAGCCTTGGTGACCGTCACTAAGCACAATAGCATATTTTTGTATTCCAGGTAAAGTCGCCATATTCTTTAATTGTAAAAGAGTTTTATCTTTTTTCATATTTACTAATAATTTTTCACTAGCAAAAACCCTTGCTGGCACAAGCATCTTTCCAGATTTAGGAATCTCCCATTCATAATCTGAAATTTTTTTTAATTTTATTTCTTCTCCATCCATTTTTGTTTTTGTTCTTTATTTAATAAGTCTAAATCAATTACTCTTTGCACATAGGCTTGTTTATTAATATTTAATTCATAATAAATAATTCCTTGTCCACTAATATTTCTATTTATTTTAGATTCTATACCAAATAGATTATTTAATTCTTTCTGCAATCTATCAAGATTTACCTTTTTATTAGAAATTATCCTTACAATCCAATTTCCTTTTTTTATTTTAGCTTTTTTCTTCATTAATTCAATAATAAACTTCTTTAATTTAATCTCTTCTTTAGGAAATTCCCAAGAATAATTCATAAAATCATTAATAATTAAATCCAACTTCATTCTTTTATCTGGATGTAAAAATCCGATTTCTTTTTGAAATAAAACTAAATTCTCTTTACCATAAATTGATAAAGTAAAAATATCACGAGTATTTCTTTTTTTAATAATACTCTTAATCCCCAATAATTCTAATAATTTTTGAATTTGTATTATGCCTTTTTCATTAACAGAATCTAAACTAACATGTCTATTTTGATGAGATTTACAATAACACCAGCCCTCACAATCAAAAAATACCCTAAGCCAAATTTTAGATAATTCTTTGTTTAACTCTGGAGCAATCCATTCTCGAGAATAAAAAGAACCAAATTTTGTAGTTAATCTTTCATATATCTCTCTTGAACCCTTTTCACATCTTTGACCCTCGACCAATCTGGGCTTTATTCCAAAAACTTTCTCAAATCTTTTTTCAAAATCTTTCAATAAAACAAGATTAATAAGAAAATCAATTTTTAGGGACAGAGTAATTCATCATGCAATTGTTAATGTATTAGAACCAATCTATGATCCAACTTTTATCCAAGATAGTTATGCAAACAGAAAGGATAAGGGAACAATTGCTGCAATATTAAAATGTGATAAATTCAAAAGAAAAGCCAGTAAAAATGGGCAACTTCTTTCTCATGCTATAACAAATAATATGATTAAAGGTTATGTTCTAAAAGCAGATATTAAAAAATTCTTCGACTCTGTTGATCAAAATAAATTAACAGAAATCTTCAAAAGAAAAATTAAAGACGATAAGTTAATTTGGTTAATAATCAAAATTCTCAAAAACTTTGATCACAAAAGAATTGGAATGCCTCTCGGGAACATGACTTCCCAATTTTTTGCTAATGTTTATCTTAATGATTTAGATCAATTTGTTAAAAAGAGATTAAAAATGAAATATTACATTAGATATGTTGACGATTTTATAATCTTGCATGACAGTAAAGAGGTTCTTGAAAATTGCAAAATCAAAATTGAGAAATATCTTAAAAATCTTAGATTAGAATTTCATCCGGATAAATCAAAGATTTATCAGATGTATAAAGGAATTGATTTTCTTGGATTTAAAATATTTTATCATTACAAACGAGCAAGAAAAAGAAATGTTAGTTATTTTAAAAGAAAACTAAAAATTTTAGAGAGAAGATATAAAACTGATGAAATTTCTAAAGAAAAATTTTTGGAGAGTGTAAATGGGTGGTTTGCTTATATAATGTGGGGCGATACATATAAGTTAAGAAAAAGATTGGTAGAAGAAATTGAAAGAATTTTAAACTCTTATTCATCTAAATAAAATCAGCAATCTCCTGCGCAACAATATCATTGCTCGGAATTAAATTAACAAGACTTCCATGATTCCTTCCAGCAATAACATGCCCCTCGACAAAAACATTTTTGTTCTCCAATTCCTCTAAAAAAACCTCATAATGTCTTTTATCCACAACCCCATCAGATTGCCCTGCAGAAATCAACAAAAACTTTGTCTGTTCCCCAGAATAAACATGATTAACCGGAGAAGCCTCGGCCCTTGTAACTTCCCCTAAAAAAGAATCCTTAACCGGATCTGACCAAACATTATTTCCTGGAATTTCCAAATCATAAGGCCCAGCAAGCGTGATGGCATAATCAATGTTTCGAGTTCCATACTGGCTTTCTTTAAGAGCATAAAGTGCAGACAAGTGCGCACCCGCAGAATGCCCCACTAAAACAATTCGATAATTCAACTGCAAATTAAATTGCTCCCTATTTAAACCAACATAATTTATCAAATCTGCAATATCATAAAGCTGAGCATCGTATTTAGAATCTGGCGCCAATCTATAATTCATATTCGCAACACTATAACCCTTGTCTACAAAAAATCGCGAATGCTCATCAAACAAATTTTTATCTCCTGCAATCCACGCCCCACCATGCACAAGAATAAATAAAGTATCTGAATCCTCGCCATCAGAATAAAAATCAAATTTCTGCTGAGCATGAGGACCATAAGCAAGATTCATTTTCACAGTCTCCACCTGCGCAGGAGGAACATAGGGATTATTTCCGTTGTTATTATTTATTCCTCCACGAAACAAAACCCGCAAAAAAATCAAAGCAAAAATAATTACAACTACAACTAAAATAATTTTCCACACAGATGTTTTCTCTTGAGACATAAAAATATTAAGAAATAAAGGTTTATAGATTTAATTATTCAAACATCAACCACAACCTGAACATAATCTTTAGTTATCTCCATATCGTTATAAGTCACAGCCTTAACATCATTTACAAATTTATAATTTTCTGCATTATCCCCCACAACTTCAGCAATTAACTCAAATTTCTTTTCATCAATCTCAATTTCCAAAACCTCTGCTAACAAAAATCCTTCTGCATCAAGCAAATACAAAAATTCCTCTAAAAAACTATAAAGCAAACCCTTCATATCAGAACCACCGACCTTAATTCCTTTTTTTATTTTAGATTTAACTTCCACCCCCTCGGCAATTGTTTCTCGCAAAGCCAAAGCAGAATTAGAAAACTGCTCTTCCAAATTTTTTCCAAAAGCCTGAAACTTCACATCTGCTGTGTGACTTAAAAATTTATATTTCATAAAAGAATTAATTAATTTGGATATAAAAATGTTCGCAACACATTGCTCAATCATTGCAATAGTTGAGCCTTAGTTTAAAATATTTTCTCGTCTTGATAAATTTATTAAGCGAAGCAAAATTCCGGGCTATCAATCCGAGCACGAAGTGCAAACAATTTCCAAAAGAACTTTCTACAATCTCCAACAAAACAACTTTAACTGTCTTGGCTCATATTTTCCTGCTATCGCAACAATTGCAACAGCTTGTGCATAAATATCTTTATCTTCAGCTTCTTCAGGAATATCCAATGCACAAATAACATCTAATTCACAAATCACAGCCTCGCATTCAAGATAATCTGGTTTTCTTTTTTCAATCAAATCATAGACCCCTTTTGCATTCATATTGCTTACCTCTTTAATCTCTGCATCCAAAACTTCTGCCCGCAAATCATCATCTAACTCAATCTCTCTCAAAATCGCTTTCTGCGCCTCATAAACTTTTTCAGAAATATCTTTCCCACCAATATAACCCTTATTAATAACAATCAACAAAGCACCAGTTATCAAAAGAACTGCAATAAATGCTTCAATAATTTTTATCCATCCCTGCTTTTGTTTTAACAAACTTTGCATATTAAATTAAATGAAATTGTATTTATATAATTTGCTCGCGACACCATGCAACGACCATTCTTACCAAACCCTCAACACAATAAATCCTGGCAAAATATTTGCTTCTTCATCAACATATTGTATTGGAAGCTCCTCGGAAAAAATACTTACTGAAACATTGCCTTCATTAGTTGAATAAAGTTCAGTTCTCTCTTTATCCAAAAACTTCAAACCAAACTCACTTCCCGCAGGAATATTCAAACTCAAATTTTCAGCAACTTTTTCAAATCCTTTGTCATTATAAATTTTAATAATCTCCTTAATCTTTGACTCAAAAATATATTCTTTTTTATTTACTAATTTAATTTCTCCATCCACACAATCAAATCCAATATACTCTGGAAGGCTCACAAACCCTTCTTCAGCAAAATAAATTTTGTAAAACTTTTTTTTATCTCCATCCCAATCATAATTAAAAAATTCTCCACTATCACTAAACTCTCCTCCAACAAGAATTTCATCACTAGCCCTCACAAGATAATTTTTCCCAACAACATCTATCTCTCCAACAGGAATACTCATACAATTTTCATCTTTCGGAATCTTTGATTCAATTTCATTCGCAGATTTTGTAACAACAACAGTCAAGCCCCCATAAAATTCCTGCATTAAATCTCTTTTCAAATATTCTAAAAAAGCTTCTTTATCTTTTTCAACTTTCAATTGCGGTTCTAAAATA
The DNA here is from genome assembly GCA_964604105.1 of Candidatus Woesearchaeota archaeon. Classification (GTDB taxonomy): domain Archaea; phylum Nanobdellota; class Nanobdellia; order Pacearchaeales; family GW2011-AR1; genus CAYZVU01. Next base: position 13,130 of record CAZRXO010000007.1, read on the forward strand.
GAATACAAAAAAATCAAAAAAGTCACAAACATAACAAACGACAAAATTATCCCGACATGAGAACCTCTTTTTGATTTCATAAGATTATTAAGAAATTAGTATTTATTAAATTGCTGTTTATAGAATAAACTTTAATTCTAAAGTAGTAACTAAACCAAAAGATTTGTCAACTACCCCGGACTAAAGTCGGGGGCGTGTGTTGACCCAATGTTTTGATTGGCTTTCTTTTATATAATGCTCAACAGCCTCGGAAGTTGTCTCTCCGATGCTCCGGCAAAAATAACCTTCGCTCCAAAACTTTTTTCCCCACAAAAAACTTCTAAACATTTCAAAGTGGTTTTTTCTCATCATATACGACGAGAAACCTTTGAGAAGTTGAATCACTTTACAAGGTGCATAATTTTTACAATTAGCAACAAAAATATGCACATGGTTCGGGCCAAATTCAATTGCAACTAATTTTATTTTTAATTCATCAATTTTTGCGACGAGGTATGCTTGAGTTAATTTTTTAACTTTCTCGTCGGCAAAAATCCATCTCCTGAAAGCAGGAGTTAATTGTATGTGGAAGTTAAACTCCCCAACTGCATGGCTATAGCTACGTGTTTGTATTTTCATTTTATTTCTCCGAAAGATTTATCTAGTTTTGTATAGTCTCAACTAAGTTAGACTTACAGTCGGCAAGTATCCTGCCGACTTTTTTATTAAGATTCTTAGAAATAAATAATTATCGAAGTTCGCCAACAAGTCAGTCTCAATTCTCTCACGAACTAAAGTAGGGAAGTTTTCTTGAGACAGGCGAACTTATAAATGCTAAAATCTCCTAAAGAATATGATAAAAATTGGAAATCTCCCTATGTATGCTCTTGCTACAATTACGATGCTTTTGCCTTTAGCTGGATGTAATACAAATAAGGGTTGCCCGGCAGGAACAGAGTATACCCAAATGTTCGGGATGTACCAACCTGCAGGAGAAAAGGAAGCAAGCAAATATTCATTTCAATTTTGTATTGACCCCCAAGGGGAAACCACAACAGCAGAAGTTTCTACACCAGGATATGTAATCCCCGCAGAATTTTTAGAAGGACCAGAGGCTCAAGGTGCTTTAGAACGATTAACCCAAGAAAGATCTAATAGAATCGGGGATATTGTCCCAATTAGTGAATAATTCTTTTTAACCAAAAAACAAACCAGCCCCTGTTGAAATCAAAAACGACATCAACACCAAAGCAAACGAATGCCGAACCCCTGCTTTAATATTTCCTTCTGAAAGTTTTCCAATTGCTAAACCTGTGAAAAAACCTTGAATTAAAAGTAAATACAAAAACGATGCAGAAATATCTCCAGAGTCTCCTCCAGTAGCACCGCCACCAACCCCCCCAATACCTGCACTTACTCCTGTATCCGCAATCCCTGACACCATCGGTAAAATCTTAAATTGCATTACTAAAATAATTATAATAAACACAAAGAAAATAATATAACCCTGCACAACCAAGGTTGAAATCACTGCTTTTCTTTCTTTTTTTAATTTATCAGACATACTTACTGCACCTGCAACAGCCTCGAGAATCTCGCCAATATCTCCGCCAGCTTTCTCTGCCTGACCAATCAAAGTCAATGCACGCGAAATAGTTTTATTATTAACATCTTTTGCAAAAACCTGCAAAGCCGTGCCCAATGAAATTCCCAACTGAATCTGATTCGCCAACTTATTAATATTCTCACTCAAAACCCCATACTGTTTATTCCTCATATTCAAAATACTTTTGCTAATTGGTGTCCCTGTCTTCACACTTTCAACAAGATTCCTCGAAAACTCCAAAAACATTTCTTCTTTCTCCGCAGCAACCCGAGATTCATTAATCACAGATATCACAAACGGCGATGCTGCAATCAAAATCCCAACCCCGATAAGAAAAAAGAAATATGCTGTTCCAATTGACAATAAAGAAATCAACATTATCACAAGACCAACTCCTATTCCGATGAAATGTAATTTTTTGAATTCCATATTATTTTTCAGCTAAGATAAAAAACCTCCTACTACTAAAAACAAGCTCTCCTCCTTTTTCTAATTTTTTTTGAAATTTCATTAAAATATTGAAATGCTTATTAACACTAAAATCATCGACGGTCCAAGGAATTGCTTTAAGATAATAAACAATTGCTCCAACATCCTTGAAAATCTGTTTCCCCTTCCAAGATTTTCCTTTTTTTATCTTGAATCCAATTTTTTTCATATTTTTTCTAACAACTCGTAAAGTATTTTTTGGCCATTTTGGTTTTACTCCAAAATATTTCATAAAATCTTTCATGTTTTCACCATCAACTTGTTGAGTTAAAAAAATTCCTTTTGGTTTCAAAATTCTAAAAACCTCTTTCAAAATTTGCTCATTAATTGCCCCATGTCTATTTAATATCAAATCGAATTCTCCATCTTTAAACGGAAGAGGGACATCTGTAACTTCAAATACCTTAATCCCAAAGGGCCTTAATCTCCTCCTCGCTACTGCAACATTTGGTTTATATCCCTCAAATGCCACAACATGTTTAGGAAAAGGGGCAAGACTAGAGAATCTTTCTCCCCCACCAGTTTCCATATCTAAAATTGATTTTGATTTTCTTACTAAACTTTTAGCCATTTCCATATAATCCCACGAAGGTTCTTCATCAATCCATCGATTCTTCAAATAAGAAAAATCCCACCCTTCAAAAAAAGATTTTTCCTCTTTTTTCCAAGATTTCTTTAATTCTTTTTCATCCATTATAAAATATTAATAATCCCAACAAGTGCCTCCTTTTTATTTTTTGGATCTTTGAATTTATACAAACACCTCTCTGTTTGTTTTCTAGCCCAACGAGGATTCTTATTTTTTATTTTTTTAGCCCTTTCTAACTTCTTTGCATCATAAATTAAAAATATATCAATTCGAACAGAATACCCCCTATCAATTGGGGTGTGTTCATAAAAATGATAAACAAAATCTCCAAACTCAGTTTTATATTTATAACTTTTTGGTATTACTAATTTAGAATTTTTTATCAAAATCTTCCCCGCATGCATATCATGATTATACATTGAAAACTCATCGTGACAAACTTCTTTTCTCTTAGAATCATATTTATCTGTTCCTAATTTCTTTATTTTTTTAATTAATTCATTAACAGAAAGTTTAGGGTGATCTTGAGAGCCTATGGCTCGAACAATATATTTTCCGTCGCTAAAATTCTTTTCAATTAATTTATCTACTTTTTTTCCTATCTTAATATAATTAGGTTTTTTCTTAACAGTATATTCTGGAACTTTGATTTCAATTACTTTCCCCATTATTCCCCAGCCCCCTTAAGTTCGGCCACGTTTGGACAAACTTCAAAATTAAAATTTTTAATTTTCATTTTCATTCCCCAGCCCCCTTCAAATGTAAGAAAGTCAAAAATGCAATATTAACCCCAGCCACACCAAGAATCATAACAAGTGTAATCATGTTCGTGCTAAGTGAAATTCCAAGCCCACTGATTTTCATCATCATTAATAACAACATCAAAACCATCGGTGCTGCAATAACAACACTAATATAAATATCCATAAAAGTTTCAGAAGCACGAGTTTTTTTCTCTCGCTCGATTCTATAATCAAAAAGCAAACTCTCTGACCTTTTATCAAAAAACCCAGACAAATCCCCCCCAGAATTAATTGTCGTCGCTAATCCATTAAATAACTCTGCCAACTTTTTACTCGGAGAATTCCCCCCGCTGTGCTTCAAAGCAGTAACTAAATCATAACCAAGAACATTAATCTCATTAAGTAATTTAATAAACTCTTTTTGAAGGTAGGGATATTCTCCAGTAGAAATAATAATCTCAAAAATCTTACTTGGCTCCACCATTGAACCAGAAATTGCACTCATGTGAATTGTTGCAAAAGGCAACTCAGTATTAATCTTAGATTCAGCAGACTTTCTCTCCAGCGACGGGTAAGTATACATAAATGCAAAAGTAATCACCGGAACTAAAATTATAATCCAAAAAGTTTTCACAAACCGCAACAAAATACTCTCGCCCACCAAAGTAATAAAAGGAATCTCTGCACTAACATTAAAAAATAAAAAGAAAATAAAAAGAAAAAACCCAACAATTACAGACAACATTGTTGTAAACAAAATCACAGAAACATAAGTCTTAGGTAATAATTGCATATATATCTTAGGCAAATCCTTTTCCACAGATTTAAAATTTCCTTGCTTGATTAATTTATCTGCATAATTAGCAAAATACTTCGCAGAAACTTTAACATAAACACTTGCCTTTTTCTTTTTCTTAATCTCTTTTTTTTCTTCTTCCTTGCCAGTCAATCTTTTCAAAGTTTCCCCTTCAAACTTAGACATACCAAAATCATTTTTATCTACTTTGTGTTTTACCCGAACATCTTTTACTTCTTTGCCCCTAGTAGAAATTTCTGAAGAAATTTCTCGAGGTACCTCGTCAGAGGTTCTTGTGACCCCTGTAGTTACACCCTTGGATGCAATAATTTTCTTTGCCCCTAAATCTCTCTTACTAAAAGATTTAACTTCAGGATTTTTCGGCAAAAGTTTCACAACTCCCTTAAACTCCCGAGCCTGTCTCCTTTTTTCATTCAACAAACCTTTCAAAGATTGAATCTGTGAGCGAATCATTTGTTTCTCTGAATTATCTTTTGAATTCTCTAACTCTTCATAAAGCCGACTAATATCATGAAGAATTCGCATTTCATCAGACATCTCTTTTTTCATTTTAATTTCTCCAATAAATTTTTTCTTAATTTAATCATTCCCTTTATTAAAATAGAAGATTCTTCTACTTTAATTCTTTTTGCATAATAGTTTATCTTATTTCTAATTACTCTAAATCTATCAAAATCCCCTGCAAAAATATTGCTCCCATATACTTCTTTTAGAAAAGCAGAAAAACATTCATGATTATAAATTTTAAAACCACTTTTAATAGCCAAAGCCTCTAAAATTTCTCTCAAAGAATCATAAACAATAGTAAACTTTGTCGAAGCTGTAAGATCCCCCATCTTTAATATATTATTAACTTTTAACTTTTCATCGCTCATCTTAATTAATGCATCTATTTTATTCTTATCCATAAAAGTATTCTTAACAAAACCTCTTAAGTTGCATTCACGCCATTCCATTATTTCAACACCCCCTGAATAAGATAACCTTCCAACACATTTAATTGTAATTCTTTGTTTATCTCTTTTATTGATTTAAATTTAAAAATTTGAATCTCTCTTCCAAATTGTTTTTTAAATTTAGATAAATCAACATTTTTCTTAAATTCAGTCAATAAAACCAAATCTATGTCTGACTTCTCAATAACTTCTAATTTTGCTAAAGAACCAAACAAAATTATTGTGGGTGAATGAAATTCATCACTAAGAAATTCAAAAAGTTTTTTTAATTTATTTCTCCAATAAATTCGAGAAAAATCCTTTAATTCTTCACTTTCACGATTAGCCCTAAATAATAAAAATCCCCTCTCCCCTCGCATAATCAACAAACCCTCTTTTTCAAAATCCTTCAACAATTTCGAGGCTGTCGGGGGACTTATTCCAGTTTCCCGAGAATATTCACGAACAGAAATCTCTCTATAACAATCCTCAAAAAAAGGTTTCAAATCGTTAAATATCTTTAACATATGTTAAATAATAGAAACAGGTGTTTAAAAAACTTTGCACTTAGAAAAAGTGTTATTAAATATTTTGGAATTAGAATTAAAGATGTTTTGCAACAAATTGCTCGAAGATACAAGTTATTAATAAACTGACTTCGTCGAAAAGTTAGGTAGTGAATTGAATATGAATTGTGAAATTTGTTTTTTGATTAATAGATTTTTTCAGCGAAGAGATTCGCCTGCAATCTCTGAGTTATCAATCGTGAGCGACAGCGAACCAAATTCCTAAAATAAAGGGGGTTAAATCCCTGTTGTTGAATAAAAGAAAGGAGGTTTAGTCGTTCGTTTTATCCAAATTTTCTAGCAATCTGAGTTTCGTCGACTTGAATTTTGTGAGAATCAACCAACGCCCTAATATGCTCTCGAAAAGCTTGCATGGATATAATCCCCTGGCGAGCATTGGCAAGAACTTGAAACCCTTCTTCCTTGACTAGACTTAAGCCAAGAGCCACAACACCCATGTTAAAACCAAGTTGGACTTTCACCCCTTCAGATAAATCATCCCACCTATCTACTTGTGTGAATCTGAGTACTTGCTCGCATGCATGAATTATAAATTTTTTCATGCCTTTTAGTAAGAATGGTTTGTATATAAATTTATTTCCTATTAATTGTTATTTCTGACGCTTCCATATTTTTAGGCAACTCCAAAAGTTGTAACATTAATTTAGCTAAATCTTTTGGTTCCATCCAATCATCACCCAATTCAATTTTTTCACCTGTTGCTTTTTCAAAGATTCTACTCTTGAATCCTCCAGGATTAAACCCAATTACCCGACATTTCGTTTTTTTGAGTTCAAGTTGTAGATTTTGAGTCATTCCACGAATTGCCCATTTTGAAGCACCATAAGCCATTTGTTTTTCATAAGCCTTAAGTCCGACTGTTGAACCAACATTAACAATGTCTGCTTCATTTTTCTTAATTAGATTCATAAGTTTAGAAGATAATATCATGGGAGCCATAATATTAACTTTAAATAAATCCTCTGTGTCTTTTGTACTTAAATTTTCTAAATCAACCACATTTAAAACACCTGCACAATTAACTAAAGCATCAAAATCGCTATGATCTTGAATTATTATCTTAATCTTTTCCCCTAATTCCTCTAAATTTGTTAAATCTGTTTTAATATGAACAATTTCTAATTCTGGTTTTTTCTGGATAATCCTACAACCTGTATTCCTCTTTCTAAACATAGTTTTGCTAATTCAAAACCCAAACCTTCACTAACGCCAGTTATTATTATGTTCTTCATTTAAAATAAACTAAATTTGAAACTTTAAATAATTTTTCATTTCAAGATTAAAGGATTAAAAAATTCACTTACAAACAACATAGATCAAGCAAACTTATCTTATTTTACTCTTATTATACAGGAACTTGCAACAAATTGCTCGAAGATTACAAACACTAAATACCAATTCCAAACTTTCTCATCACCGGCGCAGGATTTTTATAATATTCATTAATCACCAACTGCACTTTCTTAAAATCAAAAAACTTTTGTTGTTGCATTTTGTACAATAACAATGTTCTTCTTCTAAATTCTAATTCTAATTCTTGCATTGACTTTCCATACCTCTCTGAAATCTTTTCAAAAATCTTGCTCTGTCTCTTAAAATAAAACCCATCTTCCCTCGGCTTCCAAACATACGGAGTATTTGTCAAAGCAATTCCCTTATCAGTCACATTAACAATCTCGACAATTTCTCTCAACTTTCTTGTTTCCTGTTTATCTACAATTGCATGAGTCATAATACAAACACAATCTAAAACATTCAACAAACTCGGAGACAAACTAATTGGCGGAGTCTCTAATCTTTTAATTACAGTATCAACAGAATCAGCATGAAGTGTTGAAATAGAACTATGCCCCGAAGCCATTCCCTGAAATAAAACAAAAGCCTCCTTACCCCTAACTTCACCCACAATAATATAATCTGGTCTCTGTCTCATCGAAGCCTTCAACAATTCAAACAAAGTAATCTCCCCAGAACTTTTAGCACCAGTCGCACCACGCGCAACAGCAGGCAACCAATTTTCACGAGGCAAATTTAATTCGCGGGTATCTTCAATTGAAACAACTCTCGACTCTGGCGAAATAAAAAACGCAACAGCATTCAACAAAGTCGTTTTACCCGAGGCTGTTCCTCCTGCAATTAAAATATTCATATGGTGCTCAATCAATAACCAAAGATAAGCCAACATTTCAGGACTCAAAGTTCTAAACTCCAACAACTGCGGCGGTGTCCACGGAGTTTTTGTAAATTTACGAATTGTAAAAGTCGGTCCCCGCGAAGTTACATCCTGTGTATAAGTTGCATTAACACGCGACCCATCAGGCAAACTCGAATCCAAAATAGGATTAGCATAAGAAATATATTTCCCAGACCTCTGCGCCAACTTCTCTGTAAAACTCGCCAACTCTTCTGTCTCCTTAAAAATAACATTTGTCTGCATATTTTGATAAACACGATGAACAATGTATATTTTTGCATCCGCTCCATTACATTCAATATCCTCAACATAATAATCTCTCAGCAACGGCTCAACCCGATTAAATCCAATAAAATCCCTCGCTAAATAATAAAAAATCTTTTGATAATTTTCAAAACTTAAATCCATTCCAAATTCAACAGCCAACATTTTAAACATTCTATCAATATAATCTAACAAATTATCTGTACCCTTTCCAACAATCTCTTCAAAATTAATCATATCTTTCATCGCCGAAGTCAACTCTCTTTGATAATTAATTTCTTTCTCGTCTAATACTGGCTCTTCAACTTCATAAACAATTTCAGAAATTTTTTCATCCCAATGAATATGCGCAAAAGCAAACGGCTCAATCAAAGTATAGCGAATATTAACTTTTGTTTTATCTTTTTGTTTTTTCAATTCAGGAATAATCGTATTAAAATTAATTGCAGGTCTCTTAAAACTTTGAATTCCAGATTTTACAATATTTTTTTTTACCATCTTAACCAAGACTAAAATCTAATTTTATTTTTTTAGAAATATATTTGCAAAAAAACTCACTTGAACTTTTTCCTGAAATACAAGTTCTACTCCAACCCCCATAATCAGAATTAATACAATCATGTTCAGGATTAGCACAATCTGTAACCGTCTCATCAACATAAAAATCCCTTCCCATATTCTCAATAAATAATTTATGCGGAACAGATGCAGGATTAATTATTTTTTCAATATCTTGTTCATCAAATTGAATGTCATAAGAATCTCCATAATTACTTTTCAAAGTAACTGTATTTATCTTTCCTCTTTCTATGGTTGATACACTTAAACTTCCAATCGGAACTTCAACTCCTGGCTCAGTATATGTGTGCCTTCCTTCAAGAACAAAAAAAAGATTATCCTCGTCAACCCTTCCATCAATTATCAAATTCCCTTTTTTAATTCCTAATTCAATCAACCGCTTATTTCCCTGAACTTCTTTAACAGTTTCAATTTGAGAATTAATATCTTCCATCATTTGAGTTGTCTGCTCAATAATTGCTTTATCCTGAATCTCTTCAATCTTTGGTTTTGCAAAACCCAACACCGCCCCAATCAAAGCAAATGCAATCAAAGTATAAATTACAGTTTCAATCCAAACTTGTCCTCTTTTTTTCATAGTATACTAAACAAAAATTAGTTTATAATATTTTCTTAACAATTGTCAATTCCAACTAAACTATCTGCAACATCACAAATAAATCCATCAATAACTGGGGCAACTTTTATTGATTTTGGAACACCCCCTAAAGTCCATTCCATTAAATAAGTTTTCCCTGCTTTTTTCAACGGAATTTTTGTATCCCCCCCTAAATAAGACATCAAATCCCCGTTAAAATCATCACTCAAATAAATAGTTTTTGAATCTTCCTCTCCAGCAATAGCAACAATTAATTTATCTACTTCAATATCTCCTCGGCTAATTGAAAACTGCAAATTAGAACCATCATAACAAGTGAGCTTAGAATTAATTGTGATTTCCCCAAACATCAAAGAGCATGCTTCAGACTCTTTAATTTTTCCTTCAACCAAAGAATTAACAACACCCCAAACAACACCAACTAAAACCAAAGTAAGTGCAACTAAAAGCAACATTGCAATAATTGCTGACAAACCATTTTTGTTAATTTTATTTTTAAAAAATTGGCAAATGAAAATCTTTGATTTAATTTTTGATTTCATTAGAAAGCCACTTCCTTTCCATATCTCTCATTGCAAACAAAAGTTTTCTCTTCGTTAGTTTCAGTTTTCCCTAACAAAATCGGAATCAAAACAATCTCATCACCCTCAACACCCAAAACAGAAACAGTTCCTGCAACAAACAATCCATTAAAGGCCCCATCTAACTCGCTTAATAAAAAAGTCTCATAACTCCCCCCAGTAGTTTGCTTAACATCAAAATCAATAATAGGAACATTCCCATCATTAGAAAGATATAATGTTGTCCCATCATACTGCGCATCGAAAATAACCTCGTCGCAAACAAGCTCGACATTTGTATCAAACTTTACAACTGCCTCTTGAGTAAAACCCTTAAACCACAAAAAAATAATCAAAGCAATAACAATTACAATTGCTACAAGCAAAACCGTCGCAATCACCGGCGACACACCTTTCTTCAAATTCCTATTTGAAGAACCGAGAATGTTTAATTTACTTTTCTTTTTTATCATCTTATTTATTCTATTATGTATCAAACTAATTTTTTAAATTTATACTTCCGCAGGACACCCCCCACTAATTGCCTCGCGAATTTTAGCCTTACTACAAATCACTTGCTTATTTTTTCCGTCCTGCTCTTGATATCTAAACGGAATAATTTCCATTGCATAAATAGAATCCAAACCAGAAAAATCACATTCAGAAAATTCTTCCCATAGACTAACATTCAATCCATTCATAGGAGGGTTAGACATTAAATCAGAATTCGCAAACACCATTTTCCCGTCGATACCATTGCATGCTTCTGATAAATCTTTGGTTGCAATTTCTTGTTCTGGATTTTCTGTTCCCTTAATATAAAATCCAGCCACACTAAACCGCCCATTATTTTTAATAATTAATTTCCCTGTTTCACAATCAAAGCTCTTAACATAAATTGAAACACCATCAGGACATTCAAGTGCTTGCTTTGGAACATAAGATTTCATCCATGAATAAACCACAATGCTCATCGCCAATATAGCCACAACTAACAAAATATATCCAATCATAAGACTCACTGCTTTTTTATCCTTGTATAACATGTTCCTCTCCGCTTGCCAATTCTTGCGAAACAACAAAATAAAAATTCTCTCCAGGATTTAATTCAAATTCATAGGTATTTGTCTCTCGAGTTTCTGGGTCTGTAAGTGTGACAAAAATCTTATTTCCTAAAATTTCTGCAGGTTCAATTTGTGCAATACCTTCTTCAATAGAAAAACTTGTTTGCCCCATAGAAATTGTCCCAATAATTATCTCATCATAAGTTAAAACAAATACCCCCTCGCTATTTCCAAAAATAAAAAACAAATTTTTATCTTCCCCCGCATAATCATCATACTTTCCAGCAAAATCCTCTACTTTATTCTCTCCCTGATTATAAACACCATACTCTAAAACTTTGCCCCCCTCAATCCCAAGCTCCTCGCCGAGGTCAATAAGTTTTGTATCCGTCTTTACTTTAGAATAATTCATCACACCTGCAAGCCCGATTATAATTGCTACAATAACTATCGCTGCAAGCAAGTAGAACTGACCTCTTTTATTCATAGTTAGAAAAATGAAAAGATGTTTAAATATTTAATGGAAAACTCGCGAGGACAATTTTTAGTTAACAAAAAACAGGGTGGGACCTTTTACGAATGTAAAAGTTTTGGGAGGGAATTGCTGAGCGAGATTTTTCAAAAGAAAAAAGAGATTTCATTATTCCTTTAATTCATTCGAGTCGGGAGGGCGGGGGATGGTTGGGGGGGATTTGAAATCTCTTTTAAAAAAATTTATTAATATTTATCTGAAATACACTTTCAAGTGCAATAATCTTTATTAACAAAACTCAACAATCTATAACATGGAAGATTTTACTTGGGAAAAAATTGGTCTTATGTTTCCAGAATGGTTTTTGGATGTAGAAACAGGAAAAGAAAAAGAATATTTAAGACAAATCTTCCCAAAAACCCCAAATATAAAAATATTTCCTTCGCTTTATAATTTCTCTTTCAAAGATTATGGAATTCAGCTTTGGTTTGCTCAAGGAATTCCAAGTTGGATAAAAAAAGCACAGATAGATAAAAAGCCCTTATTAGATGTTCAACATAAACTCCAGCAAGAAGTTTATCAAGAAGTATTAAAAGAATTAGATGAAATTTCTCCGACGCTGGAAAAATGGAGAGGAAAACATTTAAGATATTTTGAAAAGAAAGAAGGTTGGAAAAGAAATCTGCAAGACCATCTTGATTTTTATAATTCAGGGGAATTAATTAGATTAGGGGATTATTATCATTCTCAAAGAGGTTGTTTAACAAATAAGTTAGTTGAAATTGGTAAGTTGCCGACAGATTCTTTAAATGAAAAATGGTTAAAATACAAAAAACTCTGCGAATATATCGCAACTGGAGAAAGATGTGATGTTAATTCTATTGTTGGAAAAAATCTCGTTGATTGTGTTTCGCGAGCAGATGAAATTTATGATTTAGCAGAAGAAATTAAGGGATTGGAGTTTTAGAAAATCACGTAGGCGAAAATTACATATTAAAAATAATTTATGTTTAAAATTTTCAAAAAGCCATTTTCAAAGAAAATAAATTTATTCATTCTCTAAAATGCCAAAACTATCTAAATTCTCTTTTAGAGTTTCAATCAAAAAAGGGAAAATTAGAGAATAATCCTCTTCGTTTGCTTTTCTCACAGCATTAAGATATTTTTGCCTATTTTTCCGATAAATATTTATCCAAGGATAATTTTTTTTACCTAACAAAAAATTCATCAATAATCTTGAAACTCTTCCATTCCCGTCGATAAAAGGATGGATTGTAACAAATTTCATAGAAATCAAAATAGCCAATTCAAATGGATGATATTTATTTTTATTTTCTTTATACCAATAAATTAAATTCCTAACAAGTTGAGGAACTTTTTCTGCAGTAGGAAACTTGACATTTTCTTTGAATATTCTTACACTTGTTCTTCGATAATTTCCCGCAAATCTTTCTGAAATATCTTTTAAAATAATTGAATGTAATTTTAAAATTAGCTCTTCATTAAAATCCCCCTTGTAATCCCTCAAAAATTCCAAGGCTTTCTTATAATTTTTGGCCTCATAAATTTCTCTTAGAGTTTTTCCCTCTGGGACAATATTTTCATTAATAACAAGAGCAGTTTCTTCTAAAGAAAGTGAACTCCCTTCAATAGCATTACTATCGTAAGTTAATTCTGTAAAAAAAGTCTCTTCAAATTTTTCAAATTCTTCTTTGTTAAGTTCTTTTATTTTTTTATTGTAAACCTTTTTTAAGAATTCTATCCCTTCAACTTGCTTTTTTGTTAGATACTTATAATTTTTACCAACAAGAATTTCGTTCTCAAACTCTTCTTTTAATTTTTCAATTTCTTTTTTAGATAGAGCTCCTGAACCAATAAACTTACTTTTTTTAATCCACTTACCATTTAATCTCTGATTGTAAATAATATAATTCTGATTCTTTCCATTTACTTTCCTTACTTCATAGTAAACCATAGAATCTTATGTGGGCACATATTTATAAATGTTTGCACTTGTGCCCATATCTCAATTGATACTCTTTGTTCAAAAGATTTATATAATTAAATTTGTTAAAGTAAATATGGGCTTAATGGATTGGATAAAAAAAGATTATGGAAGAAATGCACTATGTTCAATAGTAATCGCAATTATAATTTCAATCTTGATATACATTTTATTTTATATTTTAAATTTATATCATACATTTTCACTTAAATATATCTTAATTCCAGGAATACTCTATTTTATTCTTTCAGCAATTCCTTATATCTTCTTAATTTCTTCAATAGTATTTTTGATTCTTTCTTTCAAAAAACAAGGATTTAACAAAAAAGCCCTAATTACATTATTAATTTTAATTCCAATAATCTTATTTTATATTTTTATGTGGATCTTTGCGATAGGTGGTGGACCACAATAATTATCTCCCAAACTATTTATAGTGTAGACCAGAAGTCAGCTCGAAATTCGCTGAAAAAGCTACCTTTCTTCTTTCTCGACTCTGCGACCCGATAAGCACCTTGACAAATGTTTAGGGCTGCTCCGATCAAGGCCTGACCCAATTCGCAAATGCAAGATCCAACCGGACAAAGTTTCAACGTCGGAACAAAGACTCTCCCAACAAACTTATCACCGACTTCCTTGCAGTCTGCCTAAAGTCCGTTTGCAAATAG